>NZ_JBYNAH010000056.1:15407-15823 GCF_059781815.1 Salipiger sp.
GTGCAGAAATACGGTGGCGGCGCCTTCGACGTGCCCGAGGGCTGCGAGTTCATCAAGATCGACCGCTTCTCCGGGGCCCGCCTCGGCGCCGACGCCTCGGGCCCGAACGTGGTGGCCGAGTGCTTCCGCCGCGGCCAGGAGCCGCTGTTCGGCGTGCAGCTCGACGGTGGCTGGGCGATGTCGGGCAATTTCGACCTGATCCAGCCCGACGGCACCACCCGGGCCCGCCAGGTCACCACCTCGACCGGGCGCAAGGCCACGGTCGGGCCCAAGGCGAGCTTTGGGACGCTGTCCTCGGGCGGCCTTTACTGAGCGCTGCGCGTGGGGTCCGCCCGTCTGCGCGGGCGGAGGGGGTGGGGGGGGGGGGGGGGGGGCGGCCCCCCCCCGCCCCCCGCCCCCCCCCCCCCCCCCGGGAA
>NZ_JBYNAH010000056.1:15833-24427 GCF_059781815.1 Salipiger sp.
CCCCCCACGCGCGCGGCGCGCGCGTTCCCCCCGAGGTATTTTTGAACCAGAGAAGACGGGGGCGCGGCGCGGTTGGTCGGGGCAGGCCGAGGAGGCGGCGCACGCGGCCGAGGAGGCGCCGCGTGTCGCGCGATGCAGGGGCGCAGTGATGCGCCCGGCGCTTGAAGGGGAGGCGGCGCTGGTCTATGTCCCCCTGACCACAGTTTTCCCGAAGTGAGACCGCCATGCGTGCCGAGACCCAGAAGACCGTCGAAAAGATCGAGAAATCGCTCGACCTGCTTGGCCAGCGGCTCGACTGGGAGACCGCGCCGCACCGGCTCGAGGAGTTCAATGCCCGGGTCGAGGATCCCAACCTCTGGGACGATCCGCAGGCGGCGCAGAAGCTGATGCGCGACCGCCAGTTCCTCGTCGACGCGATGGAGACCTACAGCTCGATCAAGCAGGAGCTGTCGGACAATGTCGAGCTGATCGAGCTTGGCGAGATGGAAGAGGATGACGAGGTCGTGGGTGAGGCCGAGGCCGCGCTCAAGGCGCTGGCCGAGAAGGCCGGCCAGAAGGAGCTCGAGGCGCTGCTCGACGGCGAGGCCGATGGCAACGACACTTTCCTCGAGATCAATGCCGGCGCCGGCGGCACCGAGGCCTGCGACTGGGCGCAGATGCTGCAGCGCATGTATGTGCGCTGGGCCGAGAAGCGCGGCTACGAGGTCGAGCTGCAATCGGAGGAAGCGGGCGCCGAGGCGGGCATCAAGTCGGTGGCTTACAAGATCTCCGGCACCAACGCCTATGGCTGGCTGAAATCCGAGAGCGGCGTGCACCGGCTGGTGCGGATCTCGCCCTTCGGCAAGGGCACGCGCGAGACCTCGTTTGCGTCGGTCTGGGTCTACCCGGTGGTCGACGACAATATCGAGATCGATGTGAACCCCTCGGACATCCGGGTCGACACCTATCGCTCCTCCGGCGCCGGTGGCCAGCACGTCAACACCACCGACTCGGCGGTGCGGATCACCCACATGCCCACCGGCATCGTGGTGACCAGCTCGGAGAAATCGCAGCACCAGAACCGCGACATCGCCATGAAGGCCCTGAAATCGCGGCTCTATCAGATGGAGCTCGACCGCCGCAACGCCGAGATCAACGCCCAGCACGAAGCCAAGGGTGATGCCGGCTGGGGCAACCAGATCCGCTCCTACGTGCTACAGCCCTACCAGATGGTGAAGGACCTGCGCACCTCGGTGGAGAAAGGCAATGCTCAAGGCGTCCTCGATGGCGACATCGACGCCTTCCTTGAGGCCACGCTGGCGCAGAAGGCGGCCGGCAAGAGCCGCGCCGACGCGCAGACCGGCTGAGCGACGCGCGGGGCGCTTGCCGCTGCGATACGCCACCGCTAGGCTTGCCGGAAAAGACCGGGGGCAGGGTGATGCGGGCGAGCGGCAGAGGAATTTTCGGGGCAGGGCACCGGAAGGGCTGGATCGGTGCGGGCCTGCTTGTGCTGACCCTCATTGCCGGATGCGCCGCGCCTTGGCGTTCGGATCCTCCCAGACCGCCGAGCATGGCCCTTGCGGACAGCGGAAGCACCCAGTTGGCGCGGCAGGTGCGGGCGTTCGGCGATCCCGGCGACGGGCGCTCGGGGGTGGCGCTCGTGAGCGACGGCCCGACAGCGCTGGCGCTGCGGCTGGGACTGGCGGAGCGGGCCGAGCGCAGCATCGACGCGCAGTACTACCTTCTGCATGACGACCCTTCGGGTCATCTTTTCGTCGGGCAGTTGCTGCGGGCGGCGGATCGCGGCGTGCGCGTGCGGCTGTTGCTCGACGACATGGACGCTCCGGCCTATGGCGACATGCTGACCGCGCTGGCGCGGCATCGCAACGTGCAGATCCGGCTCTTCAACCCGTTCCCGCGCGGGCTTGGGCGCGGGGTGGTGACGGCGCTCGAGTTCCTGCGGGTGAACCGGCGCATGCACAACAAGTCGATGACCTTCGACAACGTCGCTACGCTGGTCGGCGGGCGCAATATCGGCGACGAGTATTTCGCCGCGCATGACGACAGCAATTACAATGACCTCGACCTGCTTGCGGCGGGGCCGGTGGCGGCCGCGGTGTCGGAGCAGTTCGACGATTACTGGAACAGCGAGAAGGCGGTGCCGGTGGCGGCGGTCTCGGATGGCGGGATGTCTCTGGCCGCGGCCCGGGCGGCGCTCGAGACCCGCGTTGCAGCAGCGCGGGGCACGCCCTATGGCGCGGCGCTCGCCGCCGGGCGCAGGGCGTTCGTGCCGGGGCAGCGCAACCCGCTCGACTGGGTTCCGGCGCGGCTGATCGCCGATCCGGTGGAAAAATCCAGCCGCGCGGCGCGCGCCAGCGACACCGTGGGCGGGCAGATCCTGCCCTATATCACCGGCGCGCAGTCCGAGCTCTTTGTCTCGTCCGCCTATTTCGTGCCGCGCCGGCGCGGGGTCGAGTTGCTTGGGGAGATTGCGGATCGCGGCGTTGACGTGACCGTTCTGACCAATTCGATGGACTCGACCGACGTGCTGTCGGTCTACGGCCATTACGCGCTCTGGCGCGATGCGCTGCTGCGCCGCAACGTGACGCTCTGGGAGCTGCGGGCCGACAGCGCGCGGCCCGACCGGGACCGGCTCGGGCTCGAGAGCTCGCAGTCCTCGCTGCACACCAAGGCCTTCGCGGTCGACCGGCGCTATCTCTTCGTGGGGTCGTTCAACTGGGACCCGCGTTCGGTCTGGATCAATACCGAGATGGGCATCCTGATCGACAGCCCCAAGCTTGCCGGAGAGGCGGCGGACGCGTTCCGCCGGGGCCTCGTGGAGAACGCCTATCGCGTCACGCTTGACGAGGAGGGCGATCTGCGCTGGCTCGAGCGGCGCGACGCGCAGACGCTGGTGGTGCACCAGGGCGAGCCCTTCCTGTCGCGCTGGCGCGTGCTGATGAGCCGGCTCTACACGCTGGTGCCGATCGGCGGCCAGCTCTGAGGTCGCCTCTCTCGCGCCGGTCACGGCGCGCGGCAAGGCGGCGACGGGCCGGGTACCGGTGATCCGGGCGCAAAGATCTTGCGTGCGGCCACCGGTTCCGGGTTACACTCCCCGGCGGAGGAGTGGTCACACCAGAGGGAGGGTTGGGATGACCGAGACACCGGAGCACGGCGTGCCGCCGCTGGGAGAGGTGACATTCGACACGCTGAGAGAGGCGCTGCGCCGCGGCATGCTCGACATGGCGCGGGCACCGGGATTCGCGCTGGTGTTTGCCGGCTTCTACGTGCTCGCCGGGCTGGCGATGAGCTGGATCACATGGGCCACCGGGCAGAGCTACTGGCTGGTGCTGGCGGCGATCGGCTTTCCGCTGCTGGGGCCGTTCGCGGCGGTCGGGTTCTACGAGGTCAGCCGCCGGCTCGAGCGCGGCTTGCCGATGGACTGGATGCAGATCTTCAGCGTCATCCTGCGCCAGTCCAAGCGCCAGTTGCCGTCGATCTGCGCGGTGATCGTGATCGTCTTCCTGTTCTGGTTCTTCCTCGCGCACATGATCTTTGCGCTGTTCCTCGGGCTGTCGGTGATGACCAACGTCTCGTCGAGCTATGACGTCTATCTCAGCGCCAACGGGCTGACGATGCTGGGCGTGGGCTCGGTGGTGGGGGCGGGCTTTGCGGCGCTGCTCTACATGATCACCGTGCTGGCGCTGCCGCTGCTGCTCGACCGCGAGGTCGATTTCGTCACCGCGATGATCACCTCGTTCCAGTACGTCATGGCCAACCCGGTGGTGATGTTCGCCTGGGCGGCCTTTATCGCCGTGGCGACCTTCCTCGCGATGCTGCCGGCCTTCCTTGGCCTCTTCCTCGTGCTGCCGCTGCTCGGGCACGCGACCTGGCATCTCTATGACCTGATCAAGTCGGGAGCGGCGCCGGATGCGCCGGGCGAGGCCGTGGCGGCCTGACGCGAACCCGCGTCGGGCCTACACGAAGGGCTCGCCGATGCGCAGCTGCTTGCGGTGGAAGGTGGGGAGCTTGTCCTCGGTCACGTAGCCGGCGCTGCGGGCGGTGGCGAGCACCTGGTGCATGTCATGGCCGAGATACTCATAGACCAGACGGGCGGCCCGTCGTGCGGTCGGGCTCTCGGGCGTGGTGCGCAGCGTGTAGCCGACCCAGTAGATCTTGGCGAGTGCCGGGATCCGCGCCAGATAGTTGAACGAGCTTGTGACCGAGTCGCGACGACTCACGAGAATCGCGAGTCCTTCGGCCTGCGGCATTACCAGTCCGCGAAATTCGCGGGTCGCCGGATCGGTGGACATGCCGTGCATCTCCATTGCCGCTTTCGGTTCGAACCCGCGCAGGAAAGCGAAGTTGTCCTTTCGGGTGATCTGCACCAGACCGACAATAAAGCTGTCCGGATCGGTGAAGGCGGCGCGCGAGAAGCGGTAGAATCCGGAGGGGAAATCCTCTTCGGGGATCGGAATGACCAGACCGCCGCCGACGAAATCGCTGATATAGGAGTGATGCAGCAATCCTTTCGGGTCGCTGCCAATCTCGCCGACCGGTTCGAGCAGAATCCGTGCATCAACGCCGAAGAAAGTACAGATCCGGTGAAGAACATCTGGACGCGGGAAACTCTCCCCGGCAAGATACCGGTTAAATTGAGTTCTATTGATCCCGAGGTCGCGGCATAGTTGTGATACCGACGCCGCAGTTTGACCGAGCTGACGCAGATTCGCGCCAAAGACGCTGCGTAATTCGGCCGGACTCCGTTGGTTCATGTGTCTACGTGGCTCAACTTGTATCCGGATTGTCGCCAATCGCCGGGAGATTGTGGCTAAACCTTGGCGTCAAATGGGCGAAATCACACGCAAAATCCCATATTGATGCCAATTAGCGTCAAGGGTGACGCTGCTTCGCATCAAGGTTTAGCTTATTCGTCACAAAATGCAACCCAGAGACACTTTTCGCCCAATGTGCTGTGACACAGATTTGCTGCACCCTGTTTCACATCGAATTGTTGGGAACGTGAAAATGTCGCAGACGATGTACGGGGTTGTCCTCTGGGCGGACCACAAAGATCAGAAAGCCGTCATTTGGTGTGAGGATCACGGAGACCTCGCCCTCTATCACGACGCCTCAGCGAGCGTGCATGACGGCGTGTCGCTCGATGAGGGGGATCTCATCGAATTCGATCTCAAGCAGGAGGAAAACCTGCGCATGGCTCAAAATCCCCGACGGCTGGCGCAGAATCACTATCCCGGTCTCGCTCAGGCGCTTCGCCACGCTGACGCATCCCGAAACACCGGCCCGACGGTGCCTTGCGAGACCGGGAATGTGATCCCTTTCCGGGGGCGCAATAGCGGCGCACCCTCCGGCCCCCTGCACGCCACTCACGCCAGCTGACAGACGACCCAACACTCACGCAAGCGCGCCCGATCCCCGAAAGGTCGGGCGTCTTTGCGTTTGACGGTCCGGCTCAAGCGAAAGCCCGGGAGGCGATGCGTCTCCCGGGCTCTCTCATGTCAGGCGTGGGGTGTGGCGCTCAGCTGGTGCCGCGCGACAGGGCGGCGACGCCAGTGCGCGCCACCTGAACGAGGCCCAGAGGGCGCATCAGCTCGGCGAAGGCGTCGATCTTGTCGGGCGCGCCGGTGAGCTGGAAGATGAAGCTCTCGAGCGTCGAGTCGACCACCTGGGCACGGAAGATATCGGCCAGGCGCAGCGCCTCGACGCGCTTGTCGCCGCTGCCGGTGACCTTCATCAGCGCAAGCTCCCGCTCGACCGAGCTGCCCTCGGCGGTCAGATCGTGCACGTCGCGCACCGAGACGATGCGGCCGAGCTGGGCCTTGATCTGCTCGATCACCTGCGGCGTGCCGGTGGTGACGATGGTGATGCGCGACAGGTGGCCTTCGTGGTCGACCTCGGCCACGGTCAGGCTGTCGATGTTGTAGCCGCGGCCCGAGAACAGGCCGATGACGCGCGCCAGCACGCCCGGCTCGTTCTCGACCAGCACGGTGATGGTGTGCGCTTCCTGCACGTCCGAGAAGGTCGGGCGCAGGTTATAGGCCGAGTGCTTGGACGAGCCCTTCTTGATCTGTAGCGCGGACATGGTCTTTCCTTTCCGGTCGGGTCAGAGAATTTTCGTCCGAAAATTCTCCGGGTAGAGCAGGTGGGCAGGAAGAATTTTCGGACGAAAATTCTTCCCGGTCGCGGCGGTCGTCAGACCAGCACGGCGCCCTTGCCGGCGATGGCGTTGGTGGCCTTGGCGTCGCCCAGCAGCATCTTGTTGTGCGGCTCGCCCGACGGGATCATCGGGAAGCAGTTCTCGTGCTTCTCGACGAGGCAGTCGAAGATCACCGGCCCGTCGTGGTTCAGCATCTCCATGATCGCGTCGTCGAGATCGGAGGGATCCTTGCAGATGATGCCCTTGGCTCCGAAGGCCTCGGCGAGCTTGACGAAATCCGGAAGCGCCTCCGACCAGCTCGAGGAGTAGCGCTCGCCATGCAGCAGCTGCTGCCACTGGCGCACCATGCCCAGACGCTCGTTGTTGAGGATGAACTGCTTCACCGGCAGGCGATACTGCACCGCGGTGCCCATCTCCTGCATGTTCATCAGCCACGAGGCCTCGCCCGCGACGTTGATCACCAGCGCCTCGGGATGTGCCACCTGCACGCCCACCGAGGAGGGGAAGCCGTAGCCCATGGTGCCGAGGCCGCCGGAGGTCATCCAGCGGTTGGGATCCTCGAAGCCGAGGAACTGCGCCGCCCACATCTGGTGCTGACCCACTTCGGTGGTGATGTAGCGATCCCGGCCCTTGGTCAGCGCCTCGAGGCGCTCGAGCGCGTATTGCGGTTTGATCGTGGTCTCGGAGTTCTTGTAGGTCAGGCACTTGACCTGCTTCCACTCCTCGATCTGGCGCCACCACTTGGCCAGCGCCTCGCGGTTGACCTTGCGGCCGCGCGCCTTCCACACCTTGAGCATGTCCTCGAGCACGTGACCGACATCGCCGACGATCGGCAGGTCGGTCTTGATGACCTTGTTGATCGAGGAGGGGTCGATGTCGATATGCGCCTTCTTAGACTTCGGCGAGAACGCGTCGAGACGGCCGGTGATGCGGTCGTCGAAGCGGGCGCCGATGTTGATCATCAGGTCGCAGCCATGCATCGCGAGGTTGGCCTCGTAGAGACCGTGCATCCCCAGCATGCCAAGCCATTGCTTGCCGGAGGCCGGGTAGGCGCCGAGCCCCATCAGGGTCGAGGTGATCGGAATGCCGGTGGCATCGACCAGCTCGCGCAGCAGCTGGCTCGCCGCCGGGCCGGAATTGATCACGCCGCCGCCGGTGTAGAAGATCGGACGCTCGGCGTTTTCGATGGCCTCGACCAGCGCGGTGATGGTCTCCATGTCGCCCTTGACCTGCGGCTGGTAGTGACCGACCGGCGCCTTGGGCTTCGGCGTGTACTCGCTGCTGGCGAACTGCACGTCCTTGGGGATGTCGATCAGCACCGGGCCGGGGCGGCCAGAGGCGGCGACGTGAAACGCCTGGTGGATCACCGAGGACAGGTCTGCGGTGTCCTTCACCAGCCAGTTGTGCTTGGTGCAGGGGCGGGTGATGCCGACGGTGTCGGCCTCCTGGAAGGCGTCCGAGCCGATCATGAAGGTCGGCACCTGGCCCGAGAGCACCACGATCGGGATCGAGTCCATCAGCGCATCGGTGAGGCCGGTGACCGCGTTGGTCGCACCGGGGCCCGAGGTCACCAGCGCCACGCCGACCTTTCCGGTCGAGCGGGCGTAGCCTTCGGCGGCGTGCACCGCGGCCTGCTCGTGGCGGACGAGGATGTGCTGGATGTCGTTCTGCTGAAAGATCTCGTCATAAATCGGTAGAACGGCGCCGCCGGGATAGCCGAATACCGTGTCCACACCCTGATCCTTGAGGGCCTGAACCACCATTTTCGCTCCGGTCATCTGACGTGTCATCGCGTGTCTCCGTTTACGACGTCATTCATGTGTCTTGCGCATAAAAAAGCCCCCGAGGATTTCGGGGGCGCATGGGGGACCATTATGGTTCCGAGTTACCGGCCCATGCGCCATTTTCCTACAATAAGTACCAGCCGATCCACGTTGTGGACTCCTTCATTGCGCCGCGGGACATTAGGAGGATGGGGAGGGGGCGTCAACCTCGCAAACCACCAAAAAATGACGATTCAGCGAGATTGTTTTTGCGAAAGTTGCGAGGTGGCGGCGTTTGAGGATATTTTCGGAAAGATTTTTGCCGTTTTGCGAAATAGGGCAGCAAGGCTCACCCTTTTCGCGTGTCGGCTTTCGGGTGTCGGCGGTGCGGCCGCTCTGGCTGCGCTGTGCGGGAGATCCGTCCTGCCGTGCCGTACCCCGCACGCGCCGGGCTGAACGCTGACGCGCGGCGGTAATGAAATCGCCACAACACGTGCGCGGGTCGCGGTTTGGGGCTTGGTCCTTGGGGCGGGGCTGACGCTGGGCGCGCGATCCGGAAACACCGGTGCGCAGCATCGTGCCGGAGCCGCCTGGAGCGTCGGTCTGTCAGTCTTTCGGTCTGGAGAAATTGGAGCGGGCGAGGCGATTCGAACGCCCGACCCTTACCTTGGCAA
>NZ_JBYNAH010000345.1:0-3190 GCF_059781815.1 Salipiger sp.
ATGCGGTGCTGATCGACACCGCCGGGCGCTACGTGCAGCAGCAGAGCGACCCGGAGGTCGACGCCGCCGAGTGGAAGGGCTTTGTCGAGCTGCTGGTCAAGCACCGGGGGCGGCGGGCGCTGAACGGCGTCATTCTGACGCTCTCGACCCGCGAGCTCAGCGCCGATGACACCGCGATCCGCGAGCATGGGCGCGAGATCCGCAAGCGCCTCGCCGAGCTCTCGGCGCAGACCGGGCTGAAGCTGCCGGTCTACCTGATGATCACCAAGGCCGACCTGATCCCCGGCTTCGAGACCTTCTTCGGCGATCTCAACACCCGCGAGCGCGAGCAGGTCTGGGGCGCCACGCTTGGCACCGCCGACCGGGTCGACGCGATCACCGTCGAGCGCGAGATGAAGGTGCTGCAGGAATCGCTCGAGGCACGGCTCGACGGCCGCATCGCTGACGATCTGCCGCTCGAGGAGCGGGCCGAGATCTTCCGCTTCCCGGCACAGGTCGAGGCGCTGACGCGCCCGCTCAAGGTGCTGGTCGAGGCGGTGTTCGGCGAGAGCCGCTACGAGGAGAGCCCGTGGCTGCGCGGCATCTATTTCAGCTCGGCCACGCAGGAGGGCTCGCCCATCGACCGGCTGGTGGCGGGCACCGCCTCGGCGCTGGGCATGGCGGCGCCGCGCCCCGAGCGGCGGGCGCATCGCGAGACCCGCAGCTTCTTTCTGCGCAACCTGCTGAGCGAGCTGATCTTCCCCGAGGCCGGGCTGGGCCGCTTCGATCCGCGCGCCGAGGACCGCCGGCGCTGGGCGTGGCGCGGCACGCTGGCGGCGGCGGTGCTGCTGACGGCGCTCTTGGGCACGGCCTTCCTGTTCTCCTACCTGCGCTACAACGGTGCGCTGGCGGATCAGGAGCGCCAGCTCGCCACGCTCTCGGCGCGGCTGGCCAATGTCGCCTCGCGGCAGGCACCGACCGATCCGCTCGACCTCGACCTCGCGCTCGACGCCGCCAACGAGACAGTCAATGCCGCCACCACGCTGCCGCCGTCGCCGCTCACCATGCTGGGGCCGACCGCCGAGCCCGAGCTCGCCCGGGTGCACGAGATCGCCTATGACCACACGCTCCGCAACGTGCTCGAGCCGCGCATGGTGGCGCTGCTCGAGGCGACCATGTGGCGCCATGCGCGCGACCCGGAATTCCTGCTCGGCGGGCTCAAGGCCTACCAGATGCTGACCGGGCAGGCGCCCTACGATGCCGCCTTCCTCAATGTCTGGTGGCAGACCGTGCTGCCCGACTTCGCCCCCATCGATGTTTTCCCCACCGAGGAGAGCATCGACCACCAGATCGCCGCGCTGCAACGCATGGGCAGCGAGGAGCAGAAGATCGAACCCGACGCGGCGCTGATCTCGACCGCGCTCGAGAGCATCTGCACCATCCCGCTGGCGGTGCGCGCCTACCGCACCCTGCGCAGCGATCCGGCGGTGGCCTCGCTGCCCGACTGGGTGCCCGCCGAGGTGGCGGGGCCGAACGGGGCGCGGGTGCTGACCCGGCTGTCGGAAAAGACCCTGCGCGTGGGTCTGCCCGGGGCCTTCACCTTCAAGGGGTTCCACGAGACCGTGCTGCCACTGGTGCCCGAGGTCGCGGCGCAGGCGCAGCTCGACCGGGCGGTGTTTGCCGGCGGCTGCAACGAGAGCGCCCAGGCCTCGGTCGACACACTCGAAGCGGACGTGCTCAAGCTCTACTACGACGATTTCATCGCCCAGTGGGACGGCTTCCTGCGCGACATCCGCCTGACCCCGATCTCGGATCTCGAGCAGGCGCGGCAGAACCTCAAGGATCTGGCCTCGGCGGACAGCGCGCTGAAGCGGCTGCTGACTGCGGTGGTGACCGAGACCCATCTCGCCCGCGCCGACGAGGAGGGCGGCGGTGGGCTGGCCAGCAACTCGGCGGCGCAGCGCGAGGGTAACAAGGCGCTCTCGAAGCTCGGCAAGCTGGGCAAGCTGGTCAAGACCGGCACCCGCATCGCCAAGGCCGGTGGCGGCTCGGAGGCGGTCGAGCCCGATCCGCCAGGCACGCCGGTCTCGGACCATTTCGCGCCGATCCGCGCCACCGTCGAGGAGGTCGACGGCCAGCCGCCGCTGCTGGGCGATGCGGTGGCGGCGCTCACCGCGCTTTCGAACGAGCTGCAGACGGTTTCGGCCAGCCCCGACCCGCAGGCGGCACTGCTGGCGCGCGGCGGTCTGCCCAAGCTCACCGGCGCCATCGCCAACGAGGCGGCGGCGCTGCCCGACCCGATCGACGACTGGATCTCGGGCATCGCCGGCGATGCGATCAGCGTCACCCGAGAGGCGGTGCTGGCCCAGCTCAACGCGCGCTGGCGGGCCGATGTGCTGCCGTTCTGCGTTTCCGCCACGGCGGGGCGCTACCCGTTCGACCAGAGCTCAGCCATCGATGTGAACACGCTCGATTTCGCCCGGCTCTTCGGGCGCGGCGGGCTGATCGACGCCTTCATCGACACCCATCTCGGCGCCTATATCGACACCACCGTGCGGCCGTGGCAGTGGCGCGCCGATTTCGGCCTTGATGCCTCGGTGCTGGCGCCTTTCGAAAACGCCCGCTCGATGCGCGACGCGCTGTTCCCCGGCGGGGCGGGGCCGGTGATGGCCTTCAGCCTCGAGCCCAAGGACCTGTCGCCCAACGCCAGCCGGGTGACGCTGAACGTCGACGGGCAGGTGCTGTCCTATTTCAACGCCGCAGCGCGGCCGGTGCCGATGACATGGCCGGGGCCGGACCAGACCAACATGATCACCCTGAGCTTCGCGCCGGTGGATGGCAGCGGCGAGGTCATCACCTCGGAGACCGGAAGCTGGGCGATCCTGCGGATGCTGCGCAAGGGCGCGCTTTCGGCCACGGCGCTGCCGGAGGTGTTCGGCCTCCGGCTCGGGGCGCGCGGCTTCTCCGCAAGCTTCAACCTGCGCGCCAACTCGGTGGAGAACCCCTTCGACCTCGAGATGTTCTCGGGCTTCACCTGTCCGCGCGGGTTCTGAGCGTGGCCACCGGATTGTTCGGAAAGCTGCCGCTGGCGGGGGATTTCCTCGCCCGCGGGCTGGGGCCGGGGCAGCGCGCGCGGGTCGACCAGTGGCTGACGCGTTACCTTGGCGAATTCGCCGCCAGCCCCGAGCGCTGGCCCTCGCAGGGCTTATTG
>NZ_JBYNAH010000057.1:0-24171 GCF_059781815.1 Salipiger sp.
GCCCCCGCCCCCCCCCCCCCCCCCCCCCCCCCCCCCCCCCCCCCCCCCCCCCCCCGCCCCGCCACGGCGTGCGGCGTCAGTGGTAGTGAAACTCGCCCACCACTTGCCGCCATTCGCCGGAGGACAACATTTTTCGGTGGGTGAAACGGATCGAATGCAGCGGGCCCTCGATCTCGTCCTGCCAGAACTCCACGAACTTGAAGAGCCGTGGATGGTCCGGGGCGAGGTCGTAGTCCTGCCAGAGGAAGGTGTTGAGAACGTTTTGGTAATCGGGCATGCGGTAGAAGATTTCCGCGGTGGTCAGGCCATAGCCCTTGAGCATCAGTTCGGTCGGTGTTTCCTGCATCGCTTTACCTCGGCTTTTTTCCGTGTTTAAAGCGTGCCGCGCGAGTCATCTTTTTTCAATTAAAACAGATTGTTAGCAGGCGATGGCGGTGGCTGCCAGATTTGTCGTGCCGGCGCCATTGCGCCCCATATCCTGCATCTGATATAAGCCTCTGTAACAAGATATAGCATAATAACGGACGGGCGAGCATCGTGACCGACACGCCGGAACCCCCTGAAAACGATGACGAAATGAGCGGACCCGAGCGCCCTGCCTACGCGGGCCCCGCGATCTCGATCATCGACGAGATGAAGTCGAGCTATCTCGATTACGCCATGAGCGTGATCGTGAGCCGCGCGATCCCGGATCTGCGCGACGGGCTGAAACCCGTGCACCGGCGCATTCTCTATACGCTCTGGGAGAACGGGCAGACCAAGTCCAAGCCCTATCGCAAATGCGCCACCGCCGTGGGCGACGTCATGGGTCGCTACCACCCGCATGGCGACTCGGCGGTCTATGACGCGCTGGTGCGGATGGCGCAGGATTTCTCCATGTCGCTGCCGCTGATCGACGGTCAGGGCAATTTCGGCTCCATGGATGGCGATCCGCCCGCCGCCTACCGTTACACGGAATCGCGGCTCGAGCGCACCGCCGAGGCGCTGCTCGAGGATATCGACAAGGACACCGTCGATTTCGTCCCGAACTATGCGAACGAGCGCAACGAGCCCGTGGTGCTGCCGGCGCGCTATCCGAACGTGCTGGTCAACGGCGCCGAGGGCATCGCCGTCGGCATGGCGACGCGCATTCCGCCGCACAACCTTGGCGAGGTGATCGACGCGACGCTGGCGCTGATCGAGAACCCCGATCTCAGCTCCGAACAGCTGATCGAGTACATCCCCGCGCCGGATTTCCCCACCGGTGGCGTCATCGTCGGCCGCTCAGGCGCCCGCAAGGCCTATCTCGAGGGCCGCGGCTCGGTGATCATCCGCGCCAAGACCCGCATCGAGGAGATCAAGCGCGACCGCTATGCCATCGTCATCGACGAGATCCCCTATCAGGTGAACAAGGCGACGATGATCGAGCGCATCGCGGAATCGGTGCGCGACAAGAAGATCGAGGGCATCGCCCACGTGCAGGACGAATCCGACCGCTCGGGCGTCCGCGTGGTGGTCGAGCTCAAGCGCGACGCCACCGCCGAGGTGGTGCTCAACCAGCTCTACCGCTTCACGCCGATGCAGGTCAGCTTCGGCTGCAACATGCTGGCGCTCAATGGCGGCAAGCCCGAGCAGCTCACCCTGCGCACCTTCCTCACCGCCTTCCTCGATTTCCGCGAGGACGTGGTGGCGCGGCGCACCGCCTACCTGCTGCGCAAGGCGCGCGAGCGCAGCCACATCCTCTGCGGCCTCGCCGTGGCGGTGGCCAATGTCGACGAGGTGGTGGCCACGATCCGCGCCTCCGCCGACGCCGCCGAGGCGCGCGACAAGCTGATGACCCGGCGCTGGCCGGCGCATGAGATCGCGCCCTATATCCAGCTGATCGACGATCCGACCCACAAGATGAACGAGGACGGCACCTACAACCTGTCGGAAACGCAGGCCCGCGCCATCCTCGAGCTGCGCCTGCAGCGCCTCACCCAACTCGGCGTCAAGGAGGTCACCGACGAGCTCGAAGAGCTGGCCGGCAAGATCAAGGAATACCTCGAGATCCTCGGCTCGCGCGAGCGCATCATGGAGATCATCTCGAACGAGATGATCGCCGTGAAGGAGCAGTTCGCGGTGCCGCGCCGCACCGAGATCATCGACTGGGCCGGTGACATGGACGACGAGGACCTGATCGAGCGCGAGGACATGGTCGTCACCGTGACGCAGTCGGGCTACATCAAGCGCACCCCGCTGGCCGAGTTCCGCTCGCAGAAACGCGGCGGCAAGGGTGTCTCTGGCGGCTCGCTCAAGGAAGACGACGTCGTCACCCAGCTCTTCGTGGCCAACACCCACACGCAGCTCTTGTTCTTCACCACCGAGGGCATGGTCTACAAGCTCAAGTGCTGGCGCCTGCCGCAGGGCGGACGCACCTCCAAGGGCAAGGCCATCGTCAACATCCTGCCGATCCCGCAGGGCGTCTCGGTGGCGGCGATCATGCCGGTGGACCGCACCGAGGACGAGTGGGACGATCTGCAGATCGTTTTCGCCACCTCCAAGGGCTCGGTGCGCCGCAACCGGCTGTCGGATTTCACCAACGTCATGCGCAACGGCAAGATCGCGATGAAATTCGAGGGCGAGGACGAAGCCACCCGGCTGATCAACGCCCGGATCTGCTCGGAAGACGATGACGTCATGCTGGTGACCAATTCCGGCCGCGCCATCCGCTTCCCGGTGCCGGACGTGCGGGTGTTCAACTCGCGCAACTCCACCGGTGTGCGCGGCGTGAAGCTGTCGAACGGCGACGAGGTCGTGTCGATGTCGGTGATCCGCCACTTCGAGGCCGAGTCCGACGAGCGCGCCTCCTACCTCAAGATGCGCCGCGCCATGGCGGGCCTCGCAGACGATGCCGAGGCGGCCTCGGATGACGACGAGGGCAACGCCGACAGCCTGCTCTCGGCCGAGCGCTATGCCGAGATGTCGGCGGCGGAGAACCTGATCCTGACGATCACCGCCAAGGGTCTGGGCAAGCTGTCGTCCTCGCACGACTACCCGATCCGCGGTCGCGGCGGCATGGGCGTCACCGCGTGGGAGAAGAGCATGCGCGGCGGCGAGATCGTCGCCTCCTTCCCGGTCGAGATGGAAGACCAGATCATGCTGGCCACCTCCACCGGCCAGTCGATCCGGGTGCCGGTCGAGGGCATCTCCTTCCGCTCGCGCAGCGCCGGCGGCGTGAAGGTGTTCAACACCCGCGCCGGCGAGACCGTGGTCTCGGTCGCCTGGATCGCCGATCAGGGCGACGAGGAGGACGGCGAGGCTGAAGAGGGCTGACCCCTCCTGTCATCGCTGTGGTTTTGACCTCCCGGCCGGGGTTCCTGGCCGGGAGGTTTCTTTTTTGAGTATTTGGAACGTAGAGAAGATCAGGGCGCGGTGCGGGGGCGGATGCGGTCTTCCTTCGAGCGGGTGCAATGGCCGGGTGGCGCGCAGGATGGCGCGTTTTTTTTGAGTATTTGGGACGTAGAGAAGATCAGGACGTGGTTCGGGGACGGATGTGGTCTTCCTTTGAGCGGGTGCAATGAGCCGGCGGGCGGGCAGGATGGCGCGGCTTTTTTGAGTATTTGGGACGTAGAGAAGATCGGGGCGCGGTGGCCTGGGCCGGGTGGCGGGGCTGTCCGGCAGGGTGCTGATTTTGCTCTTGGAGGAGGCCGGGCGCGGCCCCATATTCAGGCCATGCTGAAGTTTACGCCGATCCTGCTCGCCATCCTCTACGCGCTCGCCATGTACCGGGTTTCGGCCTGGCGCACGGCGCGGGAGCTGGATGCCAAGTCGACCGAGTTGGCCGATCCCCGGCTTAAGGCGCTGACCGATCGCATGGCGGCGGCGCTCGAGTTGCCGCGCATCCGGGTGAACATCTACGAGATCGAGCCGGTCAACGGGCTGGCGGCGCCGGACGGGCGGATCTTCATCACCCGTGGTTTCTACAACCGCTACCGGGCGGGCGAGGTCTCGGCCGAGGAAATGGCCTCGGTGATCGCGCATGAACTCGGCCACGTGGCGCTGGGGCATTCGCGGCGGCGGATGATCGACTTCTCGGGCCAGAACGCGCTGCGCACCGCCATGGCCATGGTGCTGGGGCGGTTCCTGCCCGGTGTCGGCCCCTATCTCGCGACGGCGGCGATGAAGCTCTTGGCGGCACGGCTGTCGCGTGGCGACGAGTACGAAGCAGACGCCTATGCGGCGGCGCTACTGCACAAATCCGGCATCGGCGTGGCGCCGCAGAAATCGCTCTTCGGCAAGCTCGAGGCGTTGACCAACGCCCGCGGTGGCGTGCCCGCCTGGCTGATGTCGCACCCCAGGACCGCCGAGCGCATCGCGGCGCTGGAGAAGCTCGAGGCGCGCTGGGAGGCGGCGGCGCGAAGCTGACGGCGCGCCATTCCCGGCCACAGGAGACGTAACGTAAAAGCCTGCGGACTGCTGATTTCTCATTTTGAGAACCAGCCTCGGACCGCTACGGTTGAACCACGCGCGCGATTCTCTGTTCTGGACCTCGGGAGGGTCACCGATGACGTTGAACGACGTGTCGAGGCGCGCGCTCGCCTCCGCCTTGGGCTGCTGCATGATCGCAGGGTCCGTCGCCGCGCAATCAGACGATGCTCCGAATGCCGTGCTGATCCGCGGCGCCAAGATCTTCACCGGCTGTTCGCCCGATCTGATCGAGGGCCAGGACGTCTTCGTGGCCGGCAACATGATCAGCAAGATCGGCGCCGATCTCGAAGTGCCGGACTTCGCCACGATCATCGATGCCGACGGGCGCGTGCTGATCCCGGGGCTGATCGATGCGCACTGGCATGGCGTCTTTGCCACGGCAACGATCCCGCAGCTCTCGGTGACCAACGAAGGCTACTGGAACCTGCTCGCCTCGGTGGCGCAGCGCGACACGCTCTACCGCGGTTTCACCACCGTGCGCGACACGGGCGGTCCGATGTTCGACATCGCGCGGGCCACCGATGAAGGGATGATCGAGGGACCACGGGTCTTTCCCTCGGGCCCCGGCATTTCGCAGACCGCCGGCCATCAGGATTTCCGGATGACGAAGGACGTGCCGGCAACGCCGGACAAGCTTCATCCCTTCGAGACGGGGGACATGTTCTACATCGCGGATGGCGTCCCGGAGGTTCTCAAGCGGGTGCGCGAGAACCTGATGCAGGGCGCCACCCAGATCAAGCTCATGGCCGGAGGCGGCGTCACCTCGAGCTACGACCCGATCCACACCATCCAGTATACCGTCGAGGAGCTTCACGCGGCTGTCGTCGCCGCCGAGAACTGGGGCACCTATGTCGCGACGCACGCGATCAGCAACCAGGCCGTCGCGCACTCGCTCGATGCGGGCGTCAAGAGCATCGAGCACGGCCACATGGCCACGCGGGAAACCTTGCAGCGCATGAAAGAGGATGGCGCCTGGCTCAGCATGCAGCCGTTTCTCGATGACGAGGACGCGCCGACGCTGAACGCCTTCCAGCAGGAGAAATACAAGTTCGTCACCGACGGCACGGATTTCGTCTATCGCACGGCGAAGGAGCTTGGCGTCAAGATCGCCTTCGGCACGGACACGCTGTTCAGCGCGGATCTTGCCAAGCGGCAGGGTGCGCAACTCGCGAAGCTGCAGCGCTGGTTCACGCCCTATGAGGCCATGAAGATGGCGACCTGCGACAACGCGGAGCTGCTCAAGCTGTCGGGCCCGCTCACACCCTACCCGATGGGACCGCTCGGGGTGATCGAGGAAGGGGCCTATGCCGACATGATCCTCGTCGACGGCAACCCGCTCGAGACCCTCGACCTGGTCGGGGATCCGGAGGGGAGCTTCGACCTCATCATGAAAGACGGCACGATCTACAAGAACACGCTGCAGTAGGCGCGGCTTGTACGGGGGCGCCGCGATTGGCGGCGGCGCCCCTGTTTCGCGGGGAGATGTCGCGCGGCCCCTGTTCCGAGGCGCCGTGGCGCTACCCGGCCCGTCCGAGGATGCTTTTCAGCCGATTGCGCTTCTCGATCTTCAGATCGCGGCTGAGCAGAACCGCGCGGACCTGCCCCCAGGTCTCGGGCGGGAAGGCATCCGGGTCGGCCCCGGGCAGCAGGAAACGGATTTCCGCCTTCTCGCCGTCGGTCAGAGGCACCGGGTCTCCGAAGGTCAGCGCAAGTTGAACCGGCGCGTCAGGTGCGGGCGGCGCGAGCGCGGCCTGATCGGCGGGCGCGGTTGGGCCGGGCTCTGCGGAGGCAGCAGCGCCGACGCCGAGGCTGCAGAACAGCGCCAGACAGGTTGTGAAGATCTTTGCGGTCATCATGTCCTCCATATTCAACCCATGGGGAAGTCATAGCACCATCGGTTGCCGAAAGAACGGTGAGCCGCGTTCACAAACCCGTTCCCCGGCGCAGAGCCTCCGGTGCGGCAAGCCGCCTGCCCGACCTTGCCCGGCCCGGCGAGACGAGAACTCAACTCTCCTTGACACCCCCCGCGCACCCGGCCAAAAGACCCGCGCAACATAACCCGCAACCGGGCGTTCCGTGGGCGCCAAACCGACGAGGAGAGCCGCTATGGCCCAGATCTCTCTCACCTTTCCCGATGGCAACAAGCGCGAGTACGAGCAGGGCGTGACCCCCGCCGCCGTCGCGGAGTCGATCTCGAAATCGCTGTCGAAGAAGGCCATCTCCGCCATGGTCGACGGCCAGCACTGGGATCTCCAGTGGCCGATCGAGCAGGACGCGCAGATCGCCATCAACACCCTTCAGGACGAGGCCCCGGCGCTCGAGCTGATCCGCCACGACCTCGCCCACGTGATGGCGCGCGCCGTGCAGGAGATCTGGCCCGACACCAAGGTCACCATCGGCCCGGTCACCGAGCATGGCTGGTTCTACGATTTCGACCGCGCCGAGCCCTTCACGCCGGAGGACCTTGGCCAGATCGAGGCCAAGATGAAGGACATCATCAACGCCCGCGAGCCGGTCACCACCGAGATCTGGGAGCGCGATCGCGCGCGCGCCTTCTATGAAGAGAACGGCGAGCCCTACAAGGTCGAGCTGGTCGACCGCATCCCCGAAGGCGCCCCGATCCGCATGTACTGGCATGGCGGCTGGCAGGACCTGTGCCGTGGCCCTCACCTGCAGCACACCGGCCAGCTTCCGGCGGATTCGTTCAAGCTGATGGGCGTTTCGGGCGCCTACTGGTTCGGCGACGTCAACCGCCCGATGCTGCAGCGCGTGCAGGGCGTGGCCTTCCGCAACCGCAAAGATCTGCAGGGCTATCTCAATTTCCTCGAGGAAGCCGCCAAGCGCGACCACCGCAAGCTCGGCCGCGAGATGGATCTGTTCCACATGCAGGAAGAGGCCCCGGGCCAGGTCTTCTGGCACCCCAATGGCTGGACGATCTACACCACGCTGCAGGATTACATGCGCCGCCAGCAGCGCCGCGGCGGCTATGTCGAGGTGAACACACCGCAGGTGGTCGACCGCAAGCTTTGGGAGAAATCCGGCCACTGGGAGAAATACCAGGAGAACATGTTCATCGTCGAGGTCGACGAGGAGCATGCGCGCGAGAAATCGGTCAACGCGCTGAAGCCGATGAACTGCCCCTGCCACGTCGAGATCTTCAAGGTCGGCCTGAAATCCTACCGCGATCTGCCGCTGCGCATGGCCGAGTTCGGCTCGTGCAACCGCTACGAGCCCTCGGGCGCGCTGCACGGCATCATGCGGGTGCGCGGCTTCACCCAGGACGACGCGCATATCTTCGCCACCGAGGACCAGATCGCCGAGGAGTGCCAGCGCTTCATCGATTTCCTGTCGAACATCTACAAGGATCTCGGCTTCGAGAAATTCGACATCCTGTTCTCGGATCGCCCCGACACCCGCGCCGGCAGCGACGAGGTCTGGGACAAGGCGGAGACCGCCCTGCTCGAGGCCACCCGCAGCGCCGGCATCGAGCCGGTGATGAACCCCGGCGAAGGCGCCTTCTATGGCCCCAAGCTCGAGTTCAGCCTGACCGATGCCATCGGCCGGGTCTGGCAGTGTGGCACCTTCCAGGTCGATTTCGTGCTGCCCGAGCGGCTCGACGCGACCTATATCGGCAAGGATGGCGAGAAGCATCGCCCGGTCATGCTGCACCGCGCGACGCTGGGCTCGTTCGAGCGCTTCATCGGCATCCTGATCGAGGAACATGCCGGCAAACTGCCGTTCTGGCTGGCGCCGCGCCAGGTCGTGGTGGCCTCGATCACCTCGGAGGCGGATGACTACGTGCACGAGGTCGTGGCCGCGCTTAAGGCCGCCGGCGTGCGCGCCGAGGCCGATATCCGCAACGAGAAGATCAACTACAAGGTCCGCGAGCATTCGGTCGGCAAGGTGCCGGTGATCCTCGCCGTCGGTCAACGCGAGGTCGAGGAGCGCACCGTCACCGTGCGCCGCCTCGGCGAGAAGCAGACCAAGCTCGCGACGCTCGACGAGATCACGCAGGATCTGGGCGTCGAGGCGACCCCGCCGGACCTGCGCGACTGACCGCCCGGAAGGGCGCCGTTTAAACTGTAACAAACCTCACGCACGGCCCCCGCGATCTTCGCGGGGGCCGTTTTGATTGTAACAAAGCTCTGCCACGGCCCCGCTTTCCGTTACGACAGCTGAAACACTCAAATGGAATACCAATGAATTCCAGAGTGATACGTCCCACGACACATCTTATGCGCGCTGACGCGGCCTGACACACACGTGAGCCACGCGCCCGTGAGTGGGCGGTGGCGCTATGTCGCGGCACTGTTGAGAGGCCAACGGGAGACACCCCGGAGAGGCACCAACGGGACACCCAACAAGGGAAACACGATCATGTCGAAAACCATCAAGACCGCCGCCCTGCTCAGCGCCGTCGCCACCGCCGTCACCCTCACCGCGCATCAGGCCGCGGCGCAGGAGAAGGAAAAATGCTTCGGTGTGGCGCTGGCCGGTCAGAACGATTGCGCCGCAGGCCCCGGCACCACCTGCGCCGGCACCTCCAAGGTCGACTACCAGGGCAACGCCTGGAGCCTCGTGGATGCCGGCACCTGCATGGAGGTCATGCTGCCGGCGATGGCCGACGGCTCCGAGCGCATGGGCTCGCTCGAGGCGCTCGACCGCGACCTGCCCGAGATGTGATGCCGCGCCGGGGCGGGCCACCTGCCCGCCCCGCGCCTTTGGCACAGGACAAGGACCGGACCATGCACAGCTTCACCACCCTGCCCGCGCGCCCGGGCGTCGGCTACAAGCCGCAGCATTATAGCGACATCCTCACCGATGCCGGCCCGGTCGGCTGGCTCGAGATCCACGCCGAGAATTACATGGGCGATGGCGGCCGGCCCCTGGCGCAGCTCCGCGCCCTGGCCGAGCGCTTTCCCATCTCCGTGCACGGGGTGGGCCTCTCGATCGGCGGCGAAGGCCGGCTCGATCCCGAGCACCTCGCCCGGCTGAAGGACCTCGTGGGCTGGCTGAACCCGGCGAGCTTCTCCGAGCATCTCGCCTGGTCCACCCATGACAGCGCCTTCCTCAACGACCTGCTGCCGTTGCCCTACACCAACGCCACGCTGACCCGCGTCGCCTCGCATATCGACGAGGTGCAGGACACGCTGGGCCGCAGAATGCTGCTCGAGAACCCTTCGAGCTATCTGGCCTTCACCGAAAGCACGTGGAATGAGCCTGATTTCCTGCGCGAGATCGCGCGGCGCACCGGCTGCGGGCTCCTGCTCGACGTCAACAACGTCTTCGTTTCCGCCACCAATCTCGGGTTCACCCCGCAGGCCTATATCGACGGATTCGCGCTCGATCAGGTGGGCGAGATCCATCTCGGCGGCCATGACGAGGACGAGGACGACCACGGCGCGCCGCTGCTCATCGACAGCCATGGCCGCGAGGTCGCCGACCCAGTCTGGACGCTGCTTGATTACACGCTGGCGCGCTCCGGGCCGAAGCCCGTTCTGATCGAATGGGACACCGACGTGCCCGCCTGGCCGGTGCTGTCCGAGGAGGCCCGCAGGGCCGAGGAGGCGCTGGCCCGGCTCGCGGTCGCGGCATGAGCCAGCAGGCCTTCCGCCACGCCCTGCTCGATCCCGAGCGCCCGGTCCCCGAGGGGCTCACCGATGGCGCCGGCCGCCCCGCCGGGCGGCGCTACGCGGTCTATCGCAACAATGTCGCCGTCTCTCTCACCGAGGCGCTCGGCACCGGCTTTCCCGCCTGCGCCGCACTGCTGGGAGAGGCCAACACCAACCGCATCGCCGGGCGTTTCCTACGCCAGCACCCGCCCGCGAGCCCGCTGATGATCCACTGGGGCGCCGCCTTCCCGGCCTTTCTCGACGGGCTCGACGGTCTCGACCGCCTGCCTTTCCTGTCCGATGTCGCCCGGCTCGAGCTGGCGCTGCGCCGCGCCTACCACGCCGCCGATGCCGCGCCGATCGCCCCCGACGCGCTGCTCGCGCTCCCGGAGGACAGGCTCGGCCTCGCCCGCCTGCGGCTGGCCCCGAGCGTCCAGATCCTGAAATCGCGCTGGCCGGTGGCCGAGATCCGCGCCTTCGCGCTTGGCCTCGGCCCGGCCCCCGCCGGCGGCGCGCAAGAGATCGCCGTGCTGCGCCCGGATTACGATCCCGAGCCGCATGTCCTGCCACCGCAAGGCCACGCCTTCCTCGCAGCCCTTCAGGCCAACATGCCGCTCGGCGCCGCCGTCACCCAATGCGGCCCGGGCTTCGATCCCGCCCCCTGTCTTGCGCTGCTCCTCGGGCACGGCGCCATCACGGAGATCCTGACATGACCCGGCTGATCCCGCTCTACCGCCGCGCCACCTCGTCTCTTGAGGCCCGCACCCAGGGCCTGCTGCCGCTGTTCGCCCGCATGGCCTTTGCCGCCACGCTGGTCGGCTATTTCTGGGCCTCGGCGCGCACCAAGCTAGGAGACGGGCTGCTTGGCATCGTCAGCCCCACCACCGGTGCCTATGCGCAGATCTGGCCGCGCCAGTTCGAGGCGGTGGGCTATGACGCCAGCCAGCTCGGTGTCCTGCACTGGGCCGTCACCGTCGCCGGCACCTGGGCCGAACTCCTGCTGCCGCTACTGATCGTCCTCGGCCTCGCAACACGGCTCGCCGCGCTCGGCATGATCGGCTTTGTCACCGTGCAGAGCCTCACCGATCTCTACGGCCATGGCGGCATCGCCCATCCCGAGACACTGGGCGCGTGGTTCGACCGCGTGCCAGACGCGCTGATCCTCGATCAGCGGCTGTTCTGGATGCTGATCTTTGTCACGCTGGTGCTGAAGGGCGGCGGCTGGCTGGCCCTCGACCGGCTGGTCGAGCGCCGCCTCGCCCCGCGCGCCACCGCGGCGCAAACCGCCTGAGCGCTCAGGCCGCGACGCCGAGCGCGCCCTGCGTGGCCTTGTCCCAGCCGAGATACATCTGATCGCCATCGACGATCAGCGGTCGCTTCATCAGCGCCGGATGCGCGGCGATGAGGTCGAGCGGCGGTGTCGCGCGCTCTTCCTCCGAGAGGCCCCGCCACGTGGTCGAGCGGGAGTTGAGCAGCTTGTCACCGAAGCGCGCCTGCGCCTCGGCCAGCACCTCGGCGGGCACGCCATCCGCCCGCACATCGACCAGTTCCGCCTGCGGCAGAGCCTTCAGCGCCTTCCGGCAGGTGTCGCAATTTTTCAGCCCGTAGAGCCGCATCTCGCCTTCTCCTTCGTCTTGCAGCGACAAATTATCGCCGATTGCTGCGAGAGCGAAGTGTTTCTCTTGATTTTTACCGAACCTGTGTAACGCTTTGTTTCGTGACCTTCGATGATCAGCACCGAAAACGCAGCATTATAGGCTGTATTTTTCCCTGAAAGGCGAATGTGACGGGGCGCCCGGGCCAGGCCGGGCAACAACATTGGACGACTGGAAGGAGCACGGGAACATGCCGAGTGGCACCGTGAAATGGTTCAACACGACCAAAGGCTACGGCTTTATTGCGCCGGAAGAGGGCGGAAAAGACGTTTTTGTTCATATTTCAGCAGTCGAGCGGTCCGGACTTACGGGTCTCGCCGACAACCAGAAGGTGAGCTACGAGCTCAAGGAAGGCCGTGACGGCCGCATGATGGCGTCGGACCTCAAAACTCTCTGAAATACTTATAAAATTTGCCTCGGCCCTGATCTGGGCCGGGCGCGATTCCGTGGCGCGGCGCTACTGCGTCTGCAGCTTGTGCGCTTCCTGTCCGGCCAGCCGGATCAGGTCGGTCATGTACGGTTTCTCGAGATCCCCGCTCCGCGTCGCCGCGTAGAGCGTCCGGGTCAGGCCATGCTCGGTGAGCGGGCGCGTGATGTAGTCCGAATTGTACTTCACCTCGCGCACGACCCAGTCGGGCAGCACCGAGACACCGCGATTCGACGCCACCAGAAGGAGAATCACCGCCGTCAGCTCAACCTGACGAATCGCGGCGGGTTCGACTTTGGCCGGGCTCAGCAGCTGCGAGAAGATATCGAGCCGCGCGCGGTCCACCGGGTAGGTGATCAGCGTCTCGCCCCGGAAATCAGCGGCTTCGATGAAGGGCTTGTCGGCCAGCGGGTGCGAGGCCGCCGCCACGAAGACCGGGCTGTAATCGAAGAGCGGCGTGAAGGTGACATCGGGCAGATCCTCCGGGTCGGAGGAGATCACCACGTCGACATCCTCCTTCTGCAGCGCTGGCAGCGCGTCGAAGGCAAGGCCCGGACGGATGTCGACATCGACATCGGGCCAGCTCTTGCGGAACGCCTCGAGCACCGGGAACAGCCATTCGAAACAGGCGTGACATTCGATGGCGATGTGAAGCCGGCCCGAGCGCCCGGCCCTGAGCCCCGCGAACTCGGCCTGCGCCGCCTCGATCTGCGGCAGGACCTGCTCGGCCAGCCGCAACAGGCGCAGCCCCGCCGCCGAGAGCCGCATGGGCTTGGACCGCCGCACAAACAGCTCGACCCCGGCCTGCTCTTCCAAGCCCTTGATCTGGTGGCTCAAAGCCGATTGCGTGATGTTCAGCTGGTCGGCCGCACGCGCCAGACCGCCCGCCTCATGCACCGCCTTGATCGTGCGGAGATGACGGAACTCGATGTGCATCCTGTCGTTTCACTCATGTTGTTCTTGAGATTTATGAGTTTGTCTCACATTGCGGTTTGTGCGACAAGCCTCGCAACAAAAGAGGATCCCGGCAATGAAACGCCCTGACATCTCGTTCGAGTTCTTTCCGCCCCGCAACATCGAGGCGACCTTCCGCCTGTGGGACACGGTGCAGTCGCTGGCCCCGCTGGGCCCCCGCTTCGTCTCGGTCACCTACGGTGCCGGCGGCACCACCCGCGAGCTGACCCGCGACGTGGTCGCCACGCTGCACAAGCATTCCGGCCTCAAGGTCGCAGCGCACCTGACCTGCGTCGACGCCACCAAGGCCGAGACCCTGGCCATCGCCGAGCAGTTTCACGCCGCCGGCGTGAGCGACATCGTCGCCCTGCGCGGCGACCCGCCCAAGGGCGCCTCGGGCTTCACCCCGCACGAGGAAGGCTTCGCCAGCTCGGTCGAGCTGATCGAGGCGCTGCGCGAGGCGGGCGATTTCAACATCCGCGTCGGCGCCTATCCCGACATCCACCCCGAGGCCGCCTCGGGTCAGGCGGATGTGGAATGGCTCAAGCGCAAGTTCGACGCCGGCGCCTCCGAGGCTCTGACCCAGTTCTTCTTCGAAGCCGAGACCTTCTTCCGCTTCCGCGACGCCTGCGAGAAAGCCGGCATCGACAAGCCGATCGTGCCCGGCATCCTGCCGATCGAGAACTGGAAGGGCGCGCGCCGCTTCGCCGAGGCCTGCGGCACCAAAATTCCCGGCTGGGTGATCGAGGCCTTCGACCGCGCCGAGCGCGACGGCCGTCAGGACCTGCTCGCCACCTCGATCTGCACCGAGCTGTGCTCGGAACTGCTCGACGGCGGCGTTGAACAGCTGCACTTCTACACGCTGAACCGCCCCGAGCTGACCCGCGATGTCTGCTACGCGCTCGGCGTCACGCCCGAGACCAAGCTCGAGCACGTGGCCTGAAAGGCCCCGGAACGTCCGTAAATTTCAGAAACTGACTGTTGCCGGCAACACTTCCCCGTGTTGCCGGCAACCTGCCGTATTCGTGCCAATTTGAGAAGTTAGACCACTCACCGTATCAACGGAGTGTGTTTCGAATGCGTGTGTTTTTCTCAAATTTCTATCAGCTCGCCCATCGTACCGCCGGCGTCTATGCCGGCATCGCGACGCTGGGCTTTTTCATCAGCGTCCCCTCGCAGATCGCTGCCGGGCGGCACGTCATCATTCCCATTGCGATTTCGCTTGTCGCCATCGCCGCCGCCGCCTTGCTGGTCAAAACCTCGCTTCTGCCGCGGCGCTTTTCCAGGCCGGGTGCGATCATCGACCTCTTGCCGGTTCTGCTCGGCAACGCGCTGCTTCCCCTGCTCTTCGTTCTGCCCTGCATGGGGCTGGTGATGGCGCTCGGCCTGCCCGAGCACCTCACCCGGCAATTCGCGATCCTCTCCGCCTCGATCCCGTTCATGCTGTTCGGCATCAGCTGGTGGGTCGGGCTGGTGCTGTGCCTCTGGCCGAACCACCGCGATGACGATGACAGCGACGGCGATTTCGTGCAGCTTCTGTCTCAGTCCCTTCCCATGCTCGGGCGCCAGCGCGGCGCCTGACTGGAAATGGCATCGCACCGTTTCCGCAAGGGAATCGGAACGCTTTGAAAAGAGGCGGTTAATTCGCCTCTTACACAATCTTCATCGAAGAAAGTCGCGCCAGCGGTTCCCTCTCCCGTCGCAATCCGGTTAACCTCGGGGAAAACGACGAAGGAAGAGCGGCAGGTGCGGCTAATCGTATTCACGGATCTCGACGGCACTCTGCTGGACCACGGCGATTACAGCTATAGCGCCGCCTTGCCCGCGCTTGACGCGCTTCGGGCGCAGGACATTCCCCTCATCCTTGCAAGTTCCAAGACCGCCGCCGAGATCGCGCCGCTGCACGCGGAGCTGGGCCTCGGCGACTGGCCGATCATCGTCGAGAACGGCGCCCAGCGGGTCACCCCCGGCGCCGACATGCACGACCGCAGCGTCTATGCGCGGCTGCGGAGGTTGCTCGACGACCTGCCCGCGGATCTGCGCGCCTGCTATCGCGGCTTTGGCGACATGACCGACGAGGAGGTCGCCGAGACCACCGGCCTGCCGCTCGACGGCGCGCGGCTGGCGCGGCTGCGCAACTTCACCGAGCCGGGCGTCTGGAGCGGCGACGAGGCGGGCCTTGCCGCCTTCCTTGCAGAGCTCGACGCCAAGGGCATCGCGGCGCGGCGCGGCGGGCGCTTCCTGACGCTCTCCTTCGGCGGCACCAAGGCGCAGCAGATGGCCGGCATCATGGCCGATCTCGGCCGCGACACCGCCATCGCGCTCGGCGATGCGCCGAACGACACCGAAATGCTGGAGACCGCCCGCTATGGCGTGATCATCCGCAACGAACACGGTCAGGGCATTCCCGCCCTGCCCGGGGAAACCGACGGCACCATCATCCGCAGCGAGGCGCCCGGACCCGCAGGCTGGAACGCCTGCGTGCTGGCGCTTCTCAAGAGGCTCGGATGCAACGGGAGAGCAGAGTAAAATGGCCGACTTCCAGCAGAACGGCAATATCGCCCAGTTCCACAACCTGCGCTCGCGCCCGGTCGAGGAGATGATCTACGAACTCGAGACCTTTGCGCAGAGCCGCAAGATCTCGCTGATCCTGCCCTCGCTGTTCTCCGAGCTCGAGGGCGACGCGCTCCCGAACATCCTGCAGGAGCTGAGCCAGGTCACCTACCTGCACCGCATCATCGTGGGCCTCGACCGCGCCTCCGAAGAGCAATACCGCCACGCCCGCAAGTTCTTTTCCGTGTTGCCGCAGCAGACCACGGTGATCTGGAACGACAGCCCGCGCATGCTGCAGATCATGGGCCGGCTCGAGGCGCTGGGGCTGGCGCCGCAGGAGCCCGGCAAGGGCAAGAACGTCTGGGGCTGCATGGGCTATCTGATCAGCTGCGCCGACAGCTCGGTGATGGCGATCCACGATTGCGACATCGTCACCTACAAGCGCGAGATGCTCGACCGGCTGGTCTACCCGGTGGCCAACCCGACCTTCCCCTACCAACTCTCCAAGGGCTTTTACCCCCGCGTGGGCAACAACAAGCTCAACGGCCGGGTGACGCGCCTGCTGGTCTCGCCGCTGCTGATCGCGCTCAAGCGCACCATCGGCGACCGCGACTACATTGATTACCTGCGCGCCTTCCGCTACCCGCTCTCGGGCGAGATGGCCCTGCGCACCGGGCTGCTGCCCGACCTGCGCATTCCGTCCGACTGGGGGCTCGAGATCGGCGTGCTCTCGGAAGCGTGGCGCAACCTCGGGCCGCGCCAGGTCTGCCAGGTCGAGATCGCCGACCAGTACGATCACAAGCACCAGGATCTGTCCGCCGAGGACGCCTCGCAGGGGCTCTCGCGCATGTCCACCGACATCTGCAAGGCGATCTACCGCAAACTCGCCGCCGACGGCACGGTGTTCACCCCGCACGTGTTCCGCACCCTCAAGGCGACCTATTACCGCTCGGCGCTCGACCTGCTCGAGGCCTACTGGGCCGATGCCAAGATGAACGGGTTGACCATCGACCGCCACGCCGAGGAGCAAAGCATCGAGATGTTCGGCGAGAACATCACCCGCGCCGGCCAGCTCTTCATCGAGAACCCGCAGGAGACGCCATTCATCCCGACATGGAACCGGGTGCACTCCGCCGATCCGACGCTGCTGAGCGATTTCCGGGCGGCGGTGGCGGCGGATCAGGAGGAATACGGCAGCGACTGAGCCGGCGCGATGTTAGCGCTCTACACCCCGCCCGGGAAACGTGCTAACGCGGGGCCAACGCCCTTGGAACCAGGAGATCCGACCATGATCACCCCCGCCGCCGCCAGCCTCGAGTCCGAAAAGCTCTGCCGCCTCGCGCCGGTCATCCCGGTGCTCGTCATCGACGATGTCGCCCATGCAGCCCCACTGGCTGAAGCGCTGGTCAAGGGCGGCCTGCCGGTGCTTGAAGTGACCCTTCGCACGCCTTGCGCGCTCGAGGCCATCGCCGAGATGGCCAAGGTCGAGGGCGGCGTGGTCGGCGCGGGCACGCTGCTGACCCCGGCCGACGTGAAGGCCGCCGTCGATGCCGGCGCCAAGTTCGGCGTCTCGCCGGGCGCCACAGACAAGCTGCTCGATGCCTGCGAAGAGGCCGACCTGCCGATCCTGCCCGGCGCGGCCAGCGCCTCGGAGGCGATGGCCCTGCTCGAGCGCGGCTACACGGTGCAGAAATTCTTCCCCGCCGAGGCCTCGGGCGGCGCCAAGGCGCTGAAGGCCATCGGCGCGCCGCTGCCGCAGGTGCGGTTCTGCCCCACGGGCGGCATCAGCATGGGCAACATCGCCGACTATCTCGGCCTGTCGAACGTGCTGTGCTGCGGCGGCAGCTGGGTCGCGCCCAAGGACAAGATGCTCTCGGGCGACTGGGACGGCATCACCGCGCTGGCCGCCGAGGCCGCGGCCCTGCCGCGCGGCTGATCCGATGCATTCAAGGGTGGGCCAAAGCTTCGGCCCACCCGTTTGCCTCTAGCCGATCATGCCGCCGCCACGGGCGTTGAGATCGTCGTAGAACCGGTGCAGCCGCTGCAGAGCGATGCGCAGCACCACCTTGCCCGAGCGTGCAGACCAGCCCATGCGCTTCTCGGTCACCTCGAGCCCCTCGAGATAGCAGCAGCATTGCAGCGCCGCGTCGCCAAGGCCGGGCCCCAGCTCGCGCAGCGCCGCCGTTAGGCGCGCCCGCGCCGCCTCGGGGCCGCGCGGCAGATCCCGCGCCGCGCCACGATCGACGCCCGCCGTCAGGAACTGATCCCAGTTCTGCGTGACCCGAGGCCCCATCTGCGCCAGCTCGAAATCCTCGCGCAGGCGTTCCCCGGCGCGCACCAGCTCGTCCGGGAGGAACGGCGCGCCGTCCTTGTCGCGCCGCCTTGCCAGGAGCACCAAGGGCGCCTCGTGCATGAGGGTCCGCCGGCGCGCCTGGGGATCATCCTCCTCGGCCCGCATCGCCGCCTCCGCGGCGCGGCCGCTGTCGAACCCGGCCTGTGCCTCGGCAAAGCCGCGCAGCTTGGTCTCCTGCTCGGCCACCAGCCGCCCCAGCGCCGCGCGCCCGGCGGCGGTGATGCGATAGCGCGAGATCCGGCCCGGCGCCTCGCAGGCGATCCAGCCTTTCAGCGCCATCGCCTGCGCGATCGGCGCATCGACCACGGCGGTGCGGGCCGAGCCCCCCTCGCCGGTGTCGCGCACCACCACGGCCTTGTCCATCTCGGTGGCCACCGCCAGCACCGCGCCGCGCTCGCAGAGCCGCCGCAGCACCCGCCGTGCCTCGCGCGCCAGCTTGGTCTCGTCCGGGGCCGGCTCTTGGCCAGGGGTCTCGTTCATGCGCCCGAACTCCTTCTTGGCTTGCAACGCTGTCGCCCGGCTCCGCATCGCGCCCAGCCGACACAAGGCGCCATCGACCAACGGATCGTCCCGGAGCGTCTCGATCCGCCGCACCTGGCGCAGAACGGTCGAGGCATGGCAGCCCGCCTGTCGCGCCAGCTTGCGGATCGCCTCCCCGCCGACCGTGTGGGCGAGATAGTTTCTGGCATCGTCCGGCACCCAGGCCGGAAACGGTTCTCCATCGCGGCTGTCGGTGGTGAAAAAAGTCATGACTTGTCCCCTCGGTCCTTGTTTATCCACAGGTTTTTCCCCAGACCGGATCCAAAATCAGCGAGGGCAAGTTACGCAAAAGTTGCCAGTTTTACCGGAAAGCCAAAATTATCCACAATAGATAAACAATTATTAAGGGAGCGTTCTTCCGCATAGGTTGCATCGCAACACCCCGATTTCATGTGTCACCCTCGCGGTCCATCACCTGGAAGGACCAACCGATGCACGATCTCACAAGCCGCCTGCAGCACACCCGCCGTCCCCGCCTTCTGATCCGCGCCGCACGCATCGCCGCAGAGGACTACCGGCGCAGCACGCATCTTCCGCGCGTGCTTGGGATCGCGGCGCCGAAGCGCCACGGCGCGGCGGTGATGCAGTTGCTCGAGGTCGAGGGGCTGATGGACGAACGCCGACGGGCGCGCGACGGGGCGTACTCCGTCGCGCGCCATGTGGCGGCGCTTGCAGCGTTGATCGGCGAGGCCCGCCTGCTGGCGGAGGCCGAGGCGACGCTTACATGAAGCTGTCGGGCATGCTCGCCTTCTTGGCCGCGACGAAGGCGTCAAGCGCCTCGGCGGTGGCCGGATCCATCGCCGGCTGTTCGTAGCTGTCGAGCAGCTTGCGCACCCGCGCCGAGGCCAGCGCCATGGTGTCGCGCCCGCCTTCCTCGATCCAGGTCTCGAACGGCTTGTAGTCGAGCAACTCAGAGCGCCAGAACGCGGTTTTGAAATGCGCCTGGGTATGGGCACAGCCAAGGTAATGCCCGCCCGGGCCGACCTCGCGCAGCGCGTCCATCGCCTGCGCGCTCTCGTCCACCGTGATGCCTGCCGCCATCTTGTGCAGCGCGCCGAGCTGGTCGGCATCCATGACGAATTTCTCGTAGGACGACACCAGCCCGCCCTCGAGCCATCCGCAGGCATGCAGCATGAAATTCACGCCCGCCAGAAGCCCGTTGTTCAGCGTGTTCGCGGTCTCGTAGGCGGCCTGCGCGTCGGGCAGCTTGGAGCCGCAGAACGACCCCGCCGAGCGGTAGGGCAGCCCCAGCCGCCGCGCCAGCTGGCCGGCACCATAGGTGATCTGCGCCGCCTCCGGGGTGCCGAAGGTGGGCGCGCCCGAGTTCATGTCGATCGAGGTCACGAAGGCGCCGAAGATCACCGGCGCGCCGGCCCGCACGAGCTGCGAATAGGCGACGCCCGCCATCACCTCGGCGAGCACCTGCGTCAGCGTGCCCGCCACCGAGACAGGCGCCATGGCGCCGCCGACGATGAAGGGCGAGATGATGCAGGCCTGGTTGTTGGCAGCATAGATCTCGAGCGCGCCCATCATCACGTCGTCGAAGGTTAGCGGCGAGTTGATGTTGATCAGCGAGGTCAGCACCGTGTTGTCCTGCACGAACTGCTCGCCGAACAGCACGCCGCACATGTCGACGCTGTCCTGCGCGCGGCTGGGCTCGGTCACCGAGCCCATAAAGGGCTTGTCCGACAGCGTCATATGCGCGTGCAGCATGTCGAGATGGCGCTTGTTCACCGGCACGTCGGTGGGCTCGCAGACGGTGCCGCCGGAATGGTGCAGCCAGCGCGACATCTGCCCGAGCTTCACGAAATTGCGGAAATCCTCGATCGTGGCATAGCGCCGTCCGCGCTCGGCATCATGCACGAAGGGCGGGCCGTAGACCGGCGCGAGCACAAGGTTGCGGCCGCCGATCTCGACAGTCTTGGCCGGGTTGCGCGCCACCTGCGTGAAGCGCGAGGGCGCGGTGGCGCAGAGCTGGCGCGCCAGGCCGCGCGGGATGCGCACCCGCTCACCGTCGATCTCGGCCCCGGCCTGACGCCAGCGCTCCAGCGCGCCGGGGTTGTTGACGAAGTTGACGCCAATCTCTTCCAGCACGGTCTCGGCGTTGTGCTCAATGATCTGCAGCGCTTCCTCGTTGAGGATCTCGAGATCGGGGATGTTGCGCTCGATGTAACGCGCCGTCTCGACCACGGCCGAGCCCCGCGCCGCCCGCCGGGCCGCACCGCCGCCGCTTCTGCTCCGCTTCCGAGTCGCCGCTTCGACCATGATCCGTATCCCCGCGTGAAAACGGACGCCTCCCCGCGCCCAAGGTTCTCCTGTTCTAACCCGCGCGCCACGGCAAGGGGATGCGCGATTGCGGCGGATCACGCGGAAAAGCGACATTCGCGCGCCTCACGCCTTTGTCAGGCAGAGCCCTGCCGCCGGTCACATCCTATTAACGCATCTGCGCCATACATTTTAGCCCTGGGGCGTTTGGGATCGGCGCAGCGCGCCGCACAGAAGGTGGAACGATGACGAGCAGCGCACAGCTTGCGACGCTGGCCAACTGGCTGGAAGACGCGGAAAATGACAATAGAAACAAGGAAGAGGCACCGCTGCCCGAGCTGAACGCAGCCGAAATCGGCGCCATTGCGCATCTCTACCGGAGCGAGGTCTATCGCTGCAGCGTCTGGCGCACCCGGCTCGATACGACGACCAACTGGGCCGTCGTCACGCTTGGTGTGGCGCTGTCGATTTCCTATGCCTCTCCCGGTGCCTCCCCGCTGCCACTGGTGCTTGTGGGGATTCTCAACCTGTTCTTCCTCACGCTCGAAGCGCGACGCTACCGCTACTGCGACAGCTGGCGCACCCGGTTTCGCCGCATGGAGAAGAATTTTTACGCCCCGATGCTCAATCCCGCCCAGCACCGCAGCCCGCATTGCTGGCGCCAGATGATGGCACAGGATTACATTCACCCGGTCTTCTACATCTCCTACTCGCACGCGCTCGGACGCCGGATAAGGCGCAGCTACCTCTGGATCACGCTGATCCAGCTGATCGCCTTCCTCGGCAAGATCGCCGTACATCCCACCCCGGTCAGTTCGATCGATCAGGCCGTCCGGCGCGCCGATGTCGGCGTCATTCCCGGTGAGGTGATCTTCGTGGGCGGCGCCCTCTACATGGCGACCTTCTGCGGTCTGGCCTCGTACAGCGCCCTGCAGGACCGCCGGAGTTTTCGCAAGCACAACCTCCCCTTGCCGGATGCGATCTACTGATCTCGTTTTCCGCCACGGGGTTTGACCCCGCGGAAGACGAATGCAAAACTCCTCTCCCAGGGAGAACGGCGCCCTTGCGCCGAGGGGAGTGGAGGACAAACCCATCGACATGAAGACCGGCGGCATGCCCACGCCGCGCAAGGATCTCGACGCCGCCGAGATGGGTGCGATCGCCCATCTCTATCGCGGCGAAGTCTATCGCAGCACCATCTGGCGCACCCGGCTCGACACCACGACGAACTGGGCCGTGGTCACGCTTGGCGTGGCGCTGTCGATCTCCTTCGCCTCGCCCGAGGCCTCGCCGATTCCGCTGGTTCTGGTGGGCATCCTGATCGTGTTCTTTCTGTTTCTCGAAGCCCGCCGCTATCGCTATTTCAACGTCTGGCGCGCCCGCGCGCGCTGGATCGAGACGCATTTCTACGCCCCCATGCTGGCCGAGGGCGACCTGCACCTCGAGGAAGACTGGCAGCGGGTGCTGGCCAACGATTACCTCCGTCCGAGGTATCATGTGCCCCTGATGGTCGCGATGGGCCGCCGCATCCGGCGCAACTACTTCTGGATATTGCTGATTCAGACCCTCGCCTTCGCCGGCAAGATCGCCGTTCACCCGACCCCGGTACAATCGCTGGACGAGGCGCTGCATCGGGCCGATATCGGGCCGTTGCCGGGAGCGGTGATCGCGATGATGGGCGCGCTCTACGTGCTCGTCTTCGGCGTCATCGCGCTCTGGAGCAAGCGCGACGACCTTTCGCGGTCGCGCAAACGCGGTCGCGCGAAATCCGACTCGATGGGATAGCCCGCAGTCACCGGCCCTTCGCCCCGGCACGGACCGATCTCGGGACGCGCGCCACAAAGGATGCGGCTCCGCTCCCTTGCCCAGCAGCCGTCACGCAACGCGGCGTTTGCCCGCCTCAGACCGCAGGGCTCTCTGCGCCCCGCGATGCTGCCGGCGGCGGCGGGCGAGACGGGCGCGGCGGGTTCAGGCCCGCGCCGGGCGCGACGCCTCTTGCGCAACAGGCCAAGCGCTTCTAAAGCGTGGCCATGACCCAGCATGACCGCCTCCTCATCATCGATTTCGGCTCGCAGGTGACGCAGCTGATCGCGCGCCGCCTGCGCGAGCTGAACGTCTATTGCGAGATCCATCCCTATCAGAACGTCACCGACGCCTTCCTGAAGGAGTTCGCCCCGAAGGCGATCATCTTCTCGGGCGGCCCGGACTCGGTGATGCGCGAAGGCTCGCCCCGCCCGCCCAAGAGCGCCTACGAGCTCGGCGTGCCGATCCTCGGGATCTGCTACGGCCAGCAGGTCATGATGCACGACCTCGGCGGCCGGGTCGAAGCCGGCGAACACGCCACCGCCGAATTCGGACGCGCCTATGTGAGCCCGACCGAGCACAGCACCGAGTTCTTCAACGGCTGGTTCCTCGACGCCACCGGGCGCGAGCAGGTCTGGATGTCCCACGGCGACCACGTGGCCGAGATCGCACCGGGCTTTGACGTCTACGGCACGTCGCCGGGCGCCCCCTTCGCCATGACCGCCGATCTCGAGCGGCGCTTCTACGCGGTGCAGTTCCACCCCGAGGTGCATCACACCCCGAACGGCGCGACGCTCTATGAAAACTTCGTCAAGATCGCCGGCTTCAGCGGCGACTGGACCATGGGCGCCTACCGCGAGGAGATGATCGCCAAGATCCGCGAGCAGGTCGGCGACAAGAAGGTCATCTGCGCGCTGTCTGGCGGCGTCGACAGCTCGGTCACCGGCATCCTGCTGCACGAGGCCATCGGCGACCAGCTGACCTGCGTCTTCGTCGACCACGGCTTGCTGCGCCTCAACGAGGCCGAGCAGGTGGTGTCGATGTTCCGCGACAACTACAATCTCAACCTCATCCATGCCGATGAATCCGAGCTCTTCCTCGGCGCGCTTGAGGGCGTCTCCGACCCCGAGACCAAGCGCAAGACCATCGGCAAGCTGTTCATCGACGTGTTCCAGAAATACGCCGACCAGATCGAGGGCGCCGAGTTCCTCGCACAGGGCACGCTCTATCCCGACGTGATCGAGAGCGTCAGCTTCTCCGGTGGCCCCTCGGTCACCATCAAATCGCACCACAATGTCGGTGGCCTGCCCGAGAAGATGGGCCTCAAGCTGGTCGAGCCGCTGCGCGAGCTGTTCAAGGACGAGGTCCGCGCGCTGGGCCACGAGCTCGGCCTGCCGGCAAGCTTCATCGGCCGCCACCCGTTCCCCGGGCCCGGCCTCGCGATCCGCTGCCCCGGCGAGATCACCCGCGACAAGCTCGAGATCCTGCGCAAGGCGGATGCGGTCTATATCGACCAGATCCGCAAGCACGGGCTTTACGACGAGATCTGGCAGGCCTTCG
>NZ_JBYNAH010000058.1:0-24023 GCF_059781815.1 Salipiger sp.
CGATCGTGCCGATGTTGCAGTGCGGTTTGCCGCGCTCAAACTTTTCCTTTGCCATCTTTCTAAGACGCCTCGCCTTTTCCAGGGGCCCCAAATGACCCGGTTTCGCATCGCGGGCCGTTTATTGGCTTGCAGAGGGAAAATCAAGCCGTTCATGCGCCGATCGGCACGCGCGCGCATTGTCGCGCCCCGCGGAACACGGCCCGACGGGCCGCGAGCTCAAGCCCTTGTGATCGCGGGGGATCGCGGGTTTTCAGCGGAGACGGAGCGCGCGGCACCTTGCCGCGCCGCGGCATCGCCTCAGGAGGCGGCCCCGGCCGGCGCCGCGTCGGGCGAATCCGTCGCAGCGTCGGCCTCGGCCTCAAGCTCGGCAGCGGCGGCGGGAGGGTTGGCTTCGGGGCCGCCGAACCAGCCCTTGTCCTCCTGCATGCGCCGCATCCAGTTCTCGATCTGCAGCGCGGCGTTGGCCGAAAGGTTGCGCATCTGCTGCGCCTTGGTCTGGGTCACGCCCGAGCCCACAACGGTTTCGGCGCTGAAGCTTTCGAGCACGGTGAACTGCTCGGGCTCGGCGTTGAGCTTGCTCTGGGTCGCATCGTCCCAGACGGTGACGCGCAGGATCAGCGCCGATTTCGGGCTGAAAACCAGCGGCACGCCGGGCTGCGCGAGTACGAAGCCCTCGACGCTGATGCCGAGATGATAGAACTTGTCGCCCTCGTAGCGGCGGAAGCGCTCTTCGACCGCCTTGTCGACCGAGGCGATCCACTCTTCCTCGGTGGCATCGCGCGACACCGGCCCCTCGACGAGGTTGGGCGCCACCACCGCCGCGTGGCCGAGCTTGAAATTCCCGATCGGTTCCAGCGGATCGTCGAGCTGGGCTTGTCCGTTGGCGCAGGCCGCAAGGCCAAGCACAAGGCCGAGGGCGGGGATCAGGCGGTACATGGGCGGCTCCGGTCGTCGCGTCAGGTCGAACCGGCTTAGCCCAGCGAGCGCGCGCGCGCAATCGCGGCGCCCCGATGCAGCGCGATCACGGCCGCGTCATCGTGGCCACGGCGCGGCTTGCCATCCCGCCCGGCTTTGCGGACACTCCGCCGCGACCAAAGCAACGATCCGGCCCGACCTTGCCCCTCCACAGACATCTGACCGCGTTCATTTTCCTGAGCTTCACCCTTCTCGTGGCCGCGTGCGCGACGCCGCGCCCAGAGGATCTGCCGCGCCCGAGCGACGCGCAGATCGCGGCGCTTGCGGACGAGATCCACAGGCTTGGCCCGGGCATCGATGCCGGCGAGGCGGCGCGCGCCGCGGCCATCGCCTATGAGTACCCGCTGCGGCTTGCGGTGGAGTACCAGGTCGAAGACCCGCCGATCATTCACAACATGAAGGTAAACCAAGGACTCAAGCCGCGCGGCCTGTGCTACCAGTGGGCCGACGACCTGCAGGCGCGGCTGGCGCAGGAGGGCTTCCAGACCCTGCAGCTGCAGCGCGCCATTGCCAATTCGCAAAGCGCCATCCGCATCGAGCACAGCACCGTCGTGGTCACCGCGCCGGGCGACAGCATGTACGCGGGCATCGTGCTCGATCCGTGGCGCAATGGCGGCCAGCTCTACTGGGGCGCCGTCACCGAAGACGACGCCTATCCGTGGCTGCCGCGGCAGGAAGTCTTTGCCCGCAAGCGGGCGCTGCTGGCGGCGCGCTGACCGCGCCGCCGCATGGGCTCAGCGCAGCACGTGGACCGCGCATTTGGCGTGGCGCACCACCTGTGTCGCGGTCGAGCCCATGAGCATGTCGCCCATGCCCGGCCGGTGCGAGGCGATGACGATCAGGTCCGAGCCGTTCTCTTCGGCGTAGTCGAGGATGGTGCGGCCGGAATGGCCTTCGACCACGATCCCCGACGCATGGCCCAGCTTGGCCGCCATCGCGTCGAGCTCGGACTGCACGGCGGCGCGCGACTGGGCGAGGTAATCGGGCGGCATGTAGCTGATCGCGTAGCCCGGAATATGCTCCATGACGTGAAGCAGGGTGATGGTGCTGTCCTCGTTCGCCAGCTGACGGGCGACGGCCACCGCCGCCTCGGCCTTGGCGTCGCTGTCGAACGCGATCGGGACCAGGATATTCTTGTACATGCGCGGCCTCCTTCAAAGATTCTGCGGCGAGTTTGCGCTATCCGAACGGGCTATGCCTTGATCCATATCACCCTCACGCGGCCCGGTTCCGATCACAATTCGGTCGCAATCTGCCCCTAGCGTTTCCCGGCAGGCCGCAGAATGCGCCCCATCGACAGACCAGCACCGCCAGATCCCCGGAACCGCCAGATCTGATGCCATGCCGTCCCTCGATGGTCCGCAGCGCGGCCCCCGTCTCCCGCCGCGCCGACCGATCCCGAAAGTCGATCCCGAACGAGCCTGAACGAGGAGAGTCCCACATGCGCTACCTGATTGGCGAAACGAACTGGAAGATGGTCACCCTGTCCAAGGCGGTGACCGAGAGCGGGCTGCTTCGGACAAGCTGCGAAGCCGGCGAGGAGCTCGCCGATTTCCACCGCATGGGCCAGCACGACCTGCTGGTGCTCGAAGCCTCCCAGCTTGGCCACCACGCGAGCCTCGCCGACCTGCGCGCACTGCGCCCCGACGTGCCGGTCTGCCTGATCGCCTCCGCACCGTCCCCCGAGCGCATCGCGCAGTGGCTTCTGGCCGGGGCCGACGCGGTGATCGACGACACAACCCCGCTGCCCGAGGCGCTGGCGCAGCTCTCCGCCGTGGCGCGCCGCGCCCATGGCGTCGGCCATCCGCTGGTCGAGCGCGGGCCGCTGATGCTCGACCTCGAGCGGCGGCGCGCGCATCTCGGCGAGGTGACGCTGTCGCTGTCGCCCAAGCTCTACGAGATCCTCGAATTCCTGGTCTTGCGCCCCGGACGGCTGGCCGCGCGCGAGGCGCTGCTGAGCCATGTCTACGGGTTCGAGAACGAACCGGCGCCGCGGGTCTTCGACGTTTACATGTGCAACCTGCGCTCGCACCTGCAAAGCGTCGGCGCGGCGCTGAAGATCGAGACCGTCCGCGGCGCGGGATACCGGCTCGAGGTGAGCGAGCGCCGCAAGGACGCCCGCCCGCTGGCGGCCTGATCAAAGGGCATCGCGGCTGGCGCCAGCTGCGTCAGCCGTAGATCGCCGCAACGTCATACATCACCGGCTCGAAGCTGCGGCACAGCTCGTTGAAGCGGCGGTTGTGCGCGCGCATCTCGTCGCTGCGCAGCATGGCCTGAAAATCCTCGCGCTTCTGCCATTGCGAGTAATTGGCGATCCGGGTCTGGGCGTCGTTGACGTGCAGGCCCGCGGCGATGAAGCCCGGCTGTTTCGAGATGAAGCTCTCATAGGCATCCTGCAGCGCATCGAGCAGATCCTGGCAGGTGCCCGGCGAGGTCTCGAATGTTGTGATGACGGTCTGGCAGGGGCTCGGGCTGGTGATTTCTGGCCCAGTGTTGTTTGGCATGGGTCTCCTCCGTTCCTGTCCCAGTCTCGCACGGAACCGCGGCCACCGCCAAAGCTTTCCAATGCGACAGAATTTCCGCCCCGTTCCCCGCGGCGCGCGCGGTGTCCGACCGATGCGCAACAGCCGCGCGAAACCGGGACCGGCTCTCGAAAAATGGGGCGCAATCCGCCGCCTGCCCTGCTAGGTTGCGGGCAAACAACAAAGAGGCGGGCATGAGCAGACAGTCCCAGACCATCGTCGAGTCGCTGCGCGAGGAGATCATCTCGCGCCCCGACATGATCCTCGACGACCGCGACCTGATGCAGGCGCTGATCGCTGCCAACGAGCGCGCCATGGGCGGCAATATCGTCGATCTTCGCGGCATCGCCATGGACCGGCTCGAGGCCCGGCTCGACCGGCTCGAGGACACCCACCGCAGCGTCATCGCCGCAGCCTACGAGAACCTCGCCGGCACCAACCAGATCCACCGCGCCATCCTGCGGATGCTCGACCCGCTGGAATTCGAGCCCTTCCTGCGCGACCTCGGCGGCGAGGTGGCCGACATCCTGCGCGTCGACAGCGTCAAGCTGGTACTCGAGTCGGTGCAGAACGACAACGATCCCGCGATCAGACGGCTCGGTGACGTGCTTTCGGTGGCCGAGCCCGGCTTCATCGACGCCTTCCTCGCCGATGGCCGCAACCATGCGCCAAAGCGGCAGGTCACCCTGCGCCAGATGAACGAGGGTGACCCGGCGATCTATGGCGAGAGCGCCTCGTGGATGCGCTCGGAAGCCTGCCTGCGGCTCGATTTCGGAACCGGACGCCTGCCCGGCCTGCTGGTCATGGGCTCCGAGGATCCGCATCTCTTCACCCCGCAGCAGGGCACCGACCTGCTGGCCTTCTTCGCCGGGGTGTTCGAACGCGCCATGCGGCGCTGGCTGGCGTGACGCTCGAGATCTCTCCGGCGGCGCGCGACGCGCTGGAGGGCTGGCTGACCGCGGCGCGCGCGCTGAAGGGCAATTCCGAGAACACCATCACCGCCTACCGCGCCGATGTGCTCGAGTTCATCGTCTTCCTGACGTCACATCATGCCGAGCCGCAGGGGCTGGCGCCGCTGGCCCGCGTCACCACGCCCGACATGCGCGCCTTCCTCGCGCATCTGCGCGGCCAGGGCGTGGGCTCACGCTCGATGGCGCGCAAGCTCTCGGCGGTGAAGAGCTTCTACCGCTGGCTCGCCGAGCGCGAGGGCTTCGAGCCCACGGCGGTGATGATGGCCCGCGCGCCCAAGTTCCAGAAAAAGCTCCCCCGCCCGCTGGCCGAGGATGCCGCGAAAGCGATGATCGACACGGTCGAGATGCAGGCCGCCGACAGCTGGGTCGGCGCCCGCGACGCGGCGGTGGTGACGCTGCTCTATGGCTGCGGGCTGCGGATCTCCGAGGCGCTCGGGCTCAAGGGGCGCGATCTGCCGCTGGGCGAGAGCCTGCGCATCGTCGGCAAGGGCGGCAAGGAGCGCATCGTGCCGGTGCTGCCGGTGGCGCGCCGCGCCGTCGAGACCTACCTGCGGCTCTGCCCCTATGAGCTAGAGCCCGATGCGCCGGTGTTCCGCGGCAAGCGCGGCGGCCCGCTGAACCCGCGGCTGATCCAGAAGGTGACCGAGGCGGCACGGCTGCAGCTCGGCCTGCCCGCCACCGCCACGCCCCACGCCATGCGCCACAGCTTCGCCACCCACCTGCTCGCCGCCGGCGGCGACCTGCGGGCGATCCAGGAGCTGCTGGGCCATGCGTCGCTCTCGACCACGCAGGCCTATACCTCGGTCGACGAGGTGCACCTGATGAAGGTCTACGAGGCGACGCACCCCAAGGCGGGCTGAGCCCGCGCGGGCATCTGAAAATCTTTTCGAAAAGATTTGCTCCCATACCCGCCGCTGCCTAGGTTTCGCGACGAACCATCCCCGGGGCGCGCGCGCCGGGAACAGCAAGGAGCAGAGCCATGAAACTGCTGAAGGCCGGCCCGTCGCCCTTTGTCCGCAAGGTGCTCGTCACCCTGCACGAGACCGACCAGTACAACGAGGTCGAGCAGGTCGATGTCACCGCCTCGCCGCTGGCCCCCGATCCCAACCTGATCGCCGCCAACCCGGTGGGCAAGATCCCCGCCCTGATCCGCGACGACGGCCCGGCACTCTATGACAGCCGCGTCATCTGCCGGTTTCTCGACCATCGCGCCAAGGCCGGGCTCTACCCCGAGACGCGGCCTTTCGACACGCTGACGCTCGAGGCCACCGCCGACGGCATCATGGATGCCGCCGTTCTGATCGTCTACGAAGAGCGGTTCCGCACCCCCGAGATGGTCTCGATGGACTGGATCGAGGGCCAATGGGCCAAGGTCTCTCGCGCGCTCGACGCGGTGAGCACGCGGTGGATGAGCCACCTGCACGGGCGCATGGACATGGGCCACATCGCCATGGCCTGCGCGCTGAGCTATCTCGACTTCCGCCACGACGTGCGCAAGTGGCGCACCGGGCGCGACGCGCTGGCGGAATGGCATGCGGGCTTCGCCGCACGGCCCTCGATGATCGCGACGGAGCCCGAGAAGTGATGCCACGCGGGCTTGCAAGAGCCGGCATTGCTCCGTAAGCCACGGCAGTTTCCAAGACACGCGGGAGGATCCCAGCCATGCGGATGCGCGACACCTTCATCAAGCCCATGCACCCCGAGGGGCGCAAGTTCGTCGCGATCTTCGCCGCGATCACCCTGATCCTGTTCCTGATCTGGGAGCCTCTCGGCTGGATCGGCGTCGGGCTCACGGTCTGGTGCTACTATTTCTTCCGCGATCCCGATCGCGTCACCCCGGTGCGCCCCGGCCTAGTCATCAGCCCCGCCGATGGCGTGGTCTCGCTGATCGAGCCCGCGGTGCCGCCGGCCGAGCTTGGCATGGGCCCCGAGCCGCTGACCCGCGTCTCGGTCTTCATGTCGGTGTTCAACTGCCACGTGAACCGCGCCCCCGTCGCCGGTGAGCTGGTCAAGCTCGCCTACCGCCCCGGCAAGTTCCTCAACGCCTCGCTCGACAAGGCCTCCGAGGACAACGAGCGCAACGCCCTGCGCCTGCGCATGGAAGACGGGCGCGAGATCGCGGTGGTGCAGATCGCCGGCCTCGTGGCGCGACGCATCATGTGGTGGAAGAAGGAAGGCGACTGGCTCGACCGCGGCGAGCGCTTCGGCCTGATCCGCTTTGGCTCGCGTCTCGATGTCTACCTGCCCGACGGCGTGGCGCCGCAGGTCCGCATCGGCCAGACCATGGTGGCCGGCGAGACGGTAATCGCCGACCTGACCAGCGGGGCCGGCGATGACCACTGATCCCGAGTCCTCGGCCGAGACACCGCAGGCGCCCGCCACGGGCGCCCCCAAGGAGCCCGGCACCGAGAAGCTGACGATCATCCAGCTTCTGCCCAACATGCTGACCGTGGTGGCGATCTGCGCCGGCCTGACGGCGATCAAGCTCGGGCTGCAGGGCTCCTACACTTTTGCGGTGCAGCTGATCCTGTTGGCCGCCGTGCTCGACGGCATGGATGGCCGCCTTGCCCGCGCGCTGAAATCCGAAAGCGGCATGGGCGCCGAGCTCGACAGCCTCGCGGATTTCCTCAATTTTGGCGTCGCGCCGGGTCTGCTGCTCTACACCTGGGCGCTGGAAGACAGCCGCGGCTTCGGCTGGCTCGCGGTGCTGGTCTTCGCGGTCTGCGCCGTGGTCCGCCTCGCGCGGTTCAACGTGCAGCGCAAGTCCGAGGACAAAAGCCACGACAACGCCTATTTCACCGGCGTCCCCTCCCCTGCCGGGGCGCTTCTGGTGATGCTGCCGATGTTCCTCAGCTTCGCGCTCGGCTCGGGCCCGTTCCTGCCGGATTTCGTGCTGGCGCTGTGGATGGTGGCCATGGGCCTGCTGATGATCAGCCGCATCCCCACATGGTCGTTCAAGACCACCCGCATCCCGCGCAAGAACGCCAAGTTCTTCCTCGTGGCGGTGGCCTTCGCGCTGGCCGCCGCGGTGAGCTATGCGTGGATCACGCTGGTGCTGTTCTGCATCGGCTACATCGCCGCCGTGATCGTCATGCTGCCGCGCAAGCGGCGCATGGGCGCGGGCGAGTGAACGAAAGGAAAAGCCATGTCCGATCAGGAAGAAGAGTGGGTCTATGACGAGGCCAGCGGCGAATGGCGCCCGGCCTCGGAAGTCGCCGCGGCCAACGTGGTCGAGATCCGCGACGCCGCCGGCAACCTGCTGGCGGACGGCGATTCCGTGGTGCTGGTGAAGGACCTGAAGGTCAAGGGCGCCGGCCAGACGCTGAAGCAGGGCACGGTGATCCGCAGCATCCGCCTCACCGACAATCCCGACGAGATCGACTGCCGCCACGACACCATCAAGGGCCTCGTGCTGCGCAGCGAGTTCGTCCGCAAGCGCTGAGGCCGTCGCAGCCGCAGGGCGATGCCCCACCAAACCGCGCCGGCTTGCCCCAGTAACGAAAAAAGCGCCCCGAGGGGCGCTTTTGCGTTTCCGAAGGAGTCGCGGCTCAGAAGTTCAGCGACAGACCGATGTTCAGAGCATTGGTCTTGATGTCGGTCTGCATCGAGCCGCCGCCATCGAGATCGGCCTCGTTGCTCGAATAAGTGAACTGGTACTCGCCGAACACCGAGAAGCGCTCGTTGATCGGGTAGCTCACCCCCGCGAGCAGGCGCACCGCCGGGCCGGTGAGCTGGTAGCCGAAGGTCTTGTCGCCACCGGTGGTCTCGACATCCACGTGCGGCACCGCGATGCCGAGGCCGGCGCCGGCATAGGGGGTGATGTTGCCCCAGCGCTCGGGCCAGCGCTTCATCGCGTTCAGCGTCAACAGGTTCAGGCCGTCGGTGAACTCCATCCGGTCGAAGCCGATCGCCTCGCGCTCGTCCTCGGGGGCGTAGACCTTGGCGTGGGTGAATTCGAGCGCCACGCCAAAGGTTTCCGAGCGCCACCAGGTGCCGCGCAGACCGTAATAAGGCGGCATGGCAAAGCTCTTGCCGTCCCAGCCGATCAGAGCATCGTAGTCACCGCCGCCCGGGTAGTCGCCCGACACACGGCTGTGCGGCGCGGTCTGCCAGCCCGAGTAGAAGGACAGTTCGAAATCCTGCGCAGCGGCTTGCGACGCCGCCACCGCGGCGACCGAAACGGTCGCTGAGAGAATCAATGCTTTCATGGGATTGCTCCGGGCGCTCTGCATGGCTTCAGGGCTACATAGTTCGCAGCGCACAGCGTTTCAATTGCGACACAAGCGCACTTTGGGCGAAAGTGCCTTCATGATTGCTTTACGGACACATGACAGATCGCTAAACACGCGAGCGGAAAAGCCGTATCGGGACGCGGCTATCTAGCTATTATGGCCAGCAAAAGGCCGTGAGGAATGGAGATTACCCCGTGACACAAGCAGAAGATCACGAAGGCACTCGGAGGGACTTCCTCTACTATGCCACCGCCGGTGCGGGCGCAGTCACTGCCGGCGCCGCCATCTGGCCGCTGGTCAACCAGATGAACCCGTCCGCCGATGTGCGCGCGCTGAGCACCATCCGCGTCGACGTCTCCGGCGTCGAGACCGGGACCCAGCTCACCGTGAAATGGCTCGGCAAGCCGGTCTTCATCCGCCGCCGCACCGAGGCCGAGATCGAGGCCGCGCGCGGCGTCGAGATGAGCGAGCTGGTCGACTCGGACGCACGCAACGCCAACGTCGCCGCTGGCGCCGATGCCAGCGATGCCAACCGCAGCCTCGACGAGACCGGCGAGTGGCTGGTGATGATGGGTGTCTGCACCCACCTCGGCTGCGTGCCGCTGGGCAATGCCGGCGAATACACCGCCGGCGGCGTCGGCGGCTGGTTCTGCCCCTGCCACGGCTCGCACTACGATACGGCCGGCCGCATCCGCAAAGGCCCCGCCCCGCAGAACCTGCCGGTTCCCACGGCGGAATTCGTCGAAGAAACCACCATTCTGCTGGGATAAGGGAGGCATCTAGATGTCGGGTATTCCGCACGACCATTACGAACCGAAGACCGGCCCCGAGCGCTGGCTGCACAAGCGCCTGCCCATCGTCGGACTTCTTTACGACACCATCATGATCCCCACGCCCAAGAACCTGAACTGGATGTGGATCTGGGGCATCGTTCTCACCTTCTGCCTGGCGCTGCAGATCATCACCGGCATCGTGCTGGTCATGCACTACACGCCGCACGTGGACATGGCCTTCGCCTCGATCGAGCACATCATGCGCGACGTGAACGGCGGCTTCATGATCCGTTACCTGCACATGAACGGCGCCTCGCTGTTCTTCGTCGCGGTCTACCTGCACATCTTCCGCGGCCTCTACTACGGCTCCTACAAGAGCCCGCGCGAGGTCACCTGGATCATCGGCATGCTCATCTACCTGTGCATGATGGGCACGGCGTTCATGGGCTACGTTCTGCCCTGGGGCCAGATGTCGTTCTGGGGCGCCACGGTAATCACCGGCCTCTTTGGCGCGATCCCGTTCATCGGCGAGCCGATCCAGACCTGGCTGCTCGGCGGCCCGGCGGTCGACAACGCCACGCTCAACCGCTTCTTCTCGCTGCACTATCTGCTGCCCTTCGTCATCGCGGCGCTGGTGGCGGTGCACATCTGGGCCTTCCACTCGACCGGCAACAACAACCCCACCGGTGTTGACGTCCGTCGCGGCTCCAAGGCCGAGGCCGAGAAGGACACGGTTCCGTTCTGGCCCTACTACGTGATCAAGGATCTCTTCGCCCTGGCGGTGATCCTCGCGGTGTTCTGGGCCATCGTCGGCTTCATGCCGAACTACCTCGGCCACCCCGACAACTACATCGAGGCCAACCCGCTCTCGACGCCCGCGCACATCGTGCCGGAATGGTACTTCCTGCCGTTCTACGCCATCCTGCGCGCCTTCACCTCGGAAGTCTGGGTGGTGCAGATCGCCTCGTTCCTGACGGGCGGCATCATCGACGCCAAGTTCTTCGGCGTGCTGGCCATGTTCGGCGCCATCATCGCCATGGCCCTGGCGCCCTGGCTCGACACCTCCTCGGTGCGCTCGGGCAAGTACCGCCCGCAGTTCAAGTGGTGGTTCTGGCTGCTGGTGATCGACTTCATCGCGCTGATGTGGCTCGGTGCCATGCCGGCGGAAGAGCCCTATGCGAGCTTTTCGCTGATCGGCTCGGCCTACTGGTTCGGCTATTTCTTCGTGATCCTGCCGCTGCTCGGCGTGTTCGAGAAGCCGCTGCCGCAGCCCGCGACCATCGAGGAAGATTTCGAGGCCCATTACGGCAAGACCTCGGAAACCGGCTCCTCCGCCACGACCCCGGCCGAGTGAGAGAGAAAGGACAAATGATCATGTTCAAGAAACTTGCCCTTTCCACCGCGATGGCCCTCGGCCTGGCCACCGGCGGCGCCTTTGCCGCCGGCGATCTGGGCCATGTCGAGGATTACAGCTTCTCCTTCGAAGGCCCGTTCGGCGCCTTCGACCAGGACCAGCTGCAGCGCGGCCTGCAGGTCTATACCGAGGTCTGCTCGGCCTGCCACGGCCTGCGCTACGTGCCGTTCCGCACCCTCGGCGACGAGGGCGGCCCGCACTTCTCGGAAGATGAAGTGCGCGCCTACGCGGCGCAGAACTTCGAGGTCTACGACGCAGAGCTCGAGGATTTCCGCCCGGCCATCCCGACCGACCACTTCCCGGCCAACGACGGCGTCGGCGCCCCCGACCTGTCGCTGATGGCCAAGGCGCGCGCGGGCTTCCACGGCCCCTACGGCACCGGCCTGAGCCAGCTGTTCAACGGCATGGGCGGCGCCGAGTACATCGCCTCGATCCTCACCGGCTACACCGGCGAGGAAAAGGTCGAGGCCGGCACCACCTTCTACGAGAACCACGCCTTCCCGGGCGGCTGGATCTCCATGGCCCCGCCGCTGGCGGGCGAGGATGTCGAGTACAATGGCGGCCACCCGAACTCCCTGCACCACGAGGCGCAGGACGTGGCGGCCTTCCTGATGTGGGCCGCCGAGCCCAAGATGATGGCGCGCAAGCAGGCCGGCTTCGCCGGCGTGATCTTCCTCGCCGTGCTCTCGGTGCTGCTCTACCTCACCAACAAGCGCATCTGGCGCCCGATCAAGCACAAGCACGACTGATCGCGGCCCACCGCACAAGACAAAGCCCCGCGCCTCGCGCGGGGCTTTTTGTTTGTCCACTGGCTCGCGAGGAAAGCCCGCAAGGGCTTGAGGAGCGCGCCGCTCAGCTCCCGAGATAGCGCCGCAGCGCCTCCGGCGGATCGGCAAACAGCCGCTGCGTGGCGACCGGCGCCGAGGCGACCCCCGCATCGACCAGCACCACCTCGTCGGCGAAGCGCTTGGCGTCCTCGGGATCGTGGCTGACCATCAGCACCAGCGCCCCGAGTTCGCCCGCAACGCCGCGCACCAGCTCCAGCATCTCGCCCTTCAGCGCCGGACCCAGCGCCGCGAAGGGCTCGTCGAGCGCGATGATCGGCCGCGCCTGCAGCAGCACCCGCGCCAGCGCCGCCCGGCTCTGCTGCCCGCCCGAAAGCGCCCCGGGCTTGCGCCCCGCAAAGCCCTGCAGTCCGACCCGGTCGAGCGCGCGCTCGCCCGCGCGGCGCTCATCTTTCCACAGCCGCCCGCCATCGGGCCGCAGCGCCAGCCCGAGATTGCGCGCGAGATCCAGATGCGGGAACAGGTTGTTGTCCTGAAACAGCATCGCCACCGGGCGCCGGTCGGGCGCCGCGTCGGTGATCTCGCGCCCCTGCCAGAGCACCCGGCCCTCTTCCGGCCGCCGGAACCCCGCGATCAGGTCAAGCAGCGTCGACTTGCCCGCCCCAGACGGTCCGATGATTGCCACCCGGCGCCCCGGCGCGAGGCTCAGATCTGCCTCGAGCGAGAACGCTCCATCGCCGTAGCGAATCCCGTCAAGCGTCAGCATTGACCCGCCCTCCCCGGTCGAAGATCCAGAACGCCCCGAAGCTCAGCAGCAGCAGGAGCAGCGCCGCACCGGCCGCCGCCTGCATCTGGTAGGAGCCCATCAGCCGGTAGACTTGCAGCGGCAACGTCGCCCGGTCGGGATCGGCAAACAGCGCGATGACGCCGAGATCGCCCATCGACAGCGCCGCGGTCAGCCCCGCGGCAAAGCCCAGCGGCCGCCGCAGGCGCGGCAGGAAGACCAGCCGCACCCACGCCCGGCGGCTCATCCCCAGCGCCAGTGCCAGCCGGCCATACTCGGCCCGCACCGCCTCGGCCTCCGGGCGCAGGATGCGCAGCGCGAAGGGCAGCGCCACCAGCGCGTTCACCACCATGGTGACCGGCAGCGCCAGCGCAAACGGGTTTACATAAGGCCGCACGATCAGGAACAGCCCCGTGCCCAACACCAGCGGCGAGAGCGCGATGCCCGCCAGCCCCACCAGTTCGCCGCCCCGCGTCGCCAGCGGCAGCGCCCAGGCGATGCAGAGCGCGGTCGAGACCAGCGCCACGGTGACCGAGTTCAGCGCCGCCTCCCAGGTGCCCGGCCCCAGCGCCGCCAGCCCCGGCAGGCCACGCAGTGCCACCATGCCAAGCGGCGCAAGCAAGAACGCCGCCGCCAGCCCGATCCACAGCCCGTCGAGCACCCGCGCAACGGGCCCCTGCCCGTCCCAACGCCGATGCGCCCGGTCGAGCCCGGCGCCAAAGCCGCTCCCGGCACCCAGCCGCAGCGCCACCAGCCCTGCGGCGAACGCCAGCCCAAGCTGGATCACCGACAAAAGCGCCGCCCGGCCCAGATCGAAATCGAACCGCACCGCTTGGTAGATCGCCAGCTCCACCGTGGTAGCCCTCGGCCCGCCGCCCAGCGTTAGCGCCACCGCAAAGCTCGACAGGCAGATGACGAAGATCACCGCAAACGCCCCCGGCGCGATGCGCAGCAGCATCGGTACCTCGAGCACCCGGAACATCGCCAGCGGAGACAGCCCCAGCGAGGCCGCAAGCCGAAAGCGCTCGGCGGGGATCGCCAGCCAGCCCTGTAGCAGCAACCGCACCGCCAGCGGCAGGTTGAAGAACACATGCGCGAGGATCACCCCGTGCATGCCGTAAATCGTCATCTCCGGCAGCCCAAGCGCCCGCAGCGCGCCATTGGCCAGCCCGTTCTGCCCGAACACAGCGATCAGCCCGAGTACGGCGACGATCACCGGCAGGATGAACGGCGCCCCCATCAGCGCCACCAGCGCCCCGCGTCCCCGAAAGCGCCGCCGCGCCAGTGCACGCGCCACCGGAACGGCAAGCGCCACGCTGGCCCCCGCAGAGGCCAGCGCCTGCAACAGCGTAAAGCGCAGCGCCTGCCAGTCGCCGGGGCCGAGATCGCCCCAGCCCCCGGCGCGCACCAGCACTGCCGCCACGGGCCCGAGCGTCAACGCCCCTACCGCCAGACCGGCGAGCCAGGCGACAGCCGCGCCCCGTCTCAGCGCGAGAGCGCGCGGCGCCATGCCTCGACCGCCTCGTCGCGAAGCGCCGCCGCCTCATCCTCGGAGTAGAACAGCACCTTTTCGGGCAGCTCGAGCTCCTTGAACCCTTCGGGCCATTTCTCGCGCGGCAGTGCCGCCGGGAAGGACCAGTTGCCGGTGGCGATCATCTCCTGAAATGGTTCACTCATGGTAAACGCCAGGAAGTCATCCGCCAACTCCGGCTGATCCGTGCCCGCCACCTTCGCTGCCAGCTCGACCATAAAGTAATGCCCCTCCGGGAAGATCGCGGCCTTCTTGGTGCGATCGTCCTCGGCGATGATGTGATAGGCCGGGGAGGTGGTGTAGCTCATCACCATGTCGGCCTCGCCATCGGTGAACAGCCCATAGCTCTCCGACCACCCCTTGGTCACCGTGAGGATCTTCGGCGCCAGCTTCTCCCAGGCCGCCTCGGCGCCCTCGCCATAGACCGACTGCACCCACAGCACCGTCGCCAGCCCCGAGATCGAGCTGCGCGGGTCCTGAATAACGATCTTCAGATCGTCGGGCGCCTCGAGCAGCGCATCGAAGCTCGCCGGCGGCTCGGCCAGGCGCTCGGTGTTGTAGATAAAGGCCGTGTGGCCGTAATTGTAGGGCAGGAAGATCTCGTCCTCCCACGCGATCGGCAGTGTCAGCGGCGAAAGATCGACGTTGTGCGGCGCGAAGAGGCCGCTCTCGCGCGCCTTCTTGGTGACATCGGTGTTGAGCCCGAAGACGATATCCGCCTCGGTGCGCTCGCCCTCGAGCAGGATCCGCGGCAGCAGGTCGCCGGGCTTGAACTGCAGGTCGCAGGCGCACTCGGCCTCGAACATCTCCTCGATCTTCGGGCCCGGGCCCCATTCCGAGACGACGTAATCGCCCGCATAGACAGTCAGCACGGGGGTCTCGGCCAGCGCGGCGCTGGCGGTCAGAAGTCCCGCTGCAAAAGTGGTGGTGGCCCTCATGGCGTCCTCCAGACTTGCGGCGAGAGGGCAAGACTGGGCAGGATGCCGTCACCTTCCCTCCGCCGGTATCAACCGGTTCAGGTTCAACGGGTTCGCGTCATGCATCTCAGCCCGTGCGGGCACCCCGAGGTATCGCAAGACCTAGTCGCGCGCAGCGGCCCTTGCAAGGTGAAATCCCTTGAGACGCCGCCGCCCCTGCCCTACAGGAGGCCGGACAAAGGAGATCGCGCATGAGCATGAACACATTCGGCCACCTGTTCCGCGTCACCACCTGGGGCGAAAGCCACGGGCCCGCGCTTGGCGCGACGGTCGATGGCTGCCCGCCGGGCGTGGCGGTGGACGAGGCGATGCTCCAGCACTGGCTCGACAAGCGCAAGCCGGGGCAGAACAAGTTCACGACCCAGCGGCGCGAGCCGGACGCGGTCCGCATCCTGTCGGGCGTGTTCGAGGGCCAGACCACCGGCACGCCAGTGCAGCTGATGATCGAGAACACCGACCAGCGGTCGAAGGATTACGGTGACATCGCCGAGAAGTTCCGCCCCGGCCATGCCGACATCACCTATTGGCAGAAATACGGCATCCGCGATTATCGCGGCGGCGGGCGCTCCTCTGCACGCGAGACGGCGGCCCGCGTGGCCGCCGGCGGGCTGGCGCGCGCGGCGCTCGACACGCTGGCGCCGGGCATCGAGATCACCGGCTACATGGTGCAGGTCGGCCCGCACCAGATCGACCGCGGCAATGTCGATTTCGCCCAGATCCCGCAGAACCCGTTCTGGACCCCGGATGCCGGGGCGGCCGAGACCTGGGCCGCCTATCTCGACGATCTGCGCAAATCCGGTGACAGCGTCGGCGCGGTGATCGAGGTCGTCGCGCGAGGCGTGCCGGCTGGGCTGGGCGCGCCGGTCTATGGCAAGCTCGACACCGATCTCGCGGCGGCGGCGATGTCGATCAACGCGGTCAAGGCGGTGGAGATCGGCGAGGGCATGGCTTCGGCGGCGCTGCGCGGGTCGGAGAATGCCGACGAGATCAGCATGGGGCCGGATGGCCCGGTCTACAGCTCGAACCACGCCGGCGGCATCCTCGGCGGGATCTCCACCGGGCAGGACATCGTGCTGCGCTTCGCGGTGAAGCCGACCTCGTCGATCCTGACGCCCCGGCGCACGATCACCAAGTCCGGCGAAGAGGCCGAGATCATCACCAAGGGCCGTCATGATCCTTGCGTCGGTATCCGGGCGGTGCCGGTGGGCGAGGCGATGGTGGCCTGCGTGCTGCTCGATCACCTGCTGCTGCATCGCGGCCAGATCGGCGAGAACCGCGGCAAGATCGGCTGAGCGGCATACCCACTCGACGCCCGTTTTTTCTGTTTTCAGAGCCGTCGGGAACACGTCGGCGGCTCTTAAACCATCCGACGCCAGATCACCGTCTTGGATCCGGTGATACCTTTCCCGCCGGGTATAAGACCGGCCCTTTGCGGTGACCCGCCCCCGCCATCGGCTGGTTAAAAATCCTCCCAAAGCGCGGCGTTGTCCCCGGCGGCACGCTTCATCGGCGCCTCGCTCGGCGTTGCCGGCGGCACCTCGAGCTCTTCCACCGGAACCGTCACCGGCGTGACCTCTTCGATCTGCCCGGGTTCGGCCGCCATGAAGCGGTTGAGCTGCGCTGTCAGCCGGTCGGCCTCGCTGCTGAGCTGTTGGCTGGCCGAGCTTGTCTCGCCCACCATGGCGGCGTTCTGCTGGGTCACCTTGTCGAGCTCGGAGACGCCCACGTTGATCTCTTGCAAACCGGCGGCCTGTTCCTTGGCGGCGGAGGCGATCTCGCCCACCATGTCGGACACCTCGGTCACGTAGCGCACGATGTCCGAGAGCGTTTCGCCCGTCTGTTCCACGAGCTGGCCGCCATCCTTGACCTGCTGCGAGCTGTTCGAGACCAGCGCCTTGATCTCGCGCGCGGATTCCGAGGCCCGCTGCGCCAGCGAGCGGACCTCCGAGGCGACCACCGAGAAGCCCTTGCCGCTTTCGCCGGCGCGGGCGGCCTCGACTCCGGCGTTCAGAGCCAGAAGATTGGTCTGGAAGGCGATGTCGTCGATCACACCGATGATCTGGGTGATCTGGTCCGACGAAGCAGCGATCGAGCTCATTGCGGCCAAAGCCCGCTCCATCACGGCACCGCCCTCCTCGGCGCGGCGGCGCCCGGCACCGGCGCGCTGGTCGGCCTCTTCGGCGCGCTCCGCAGCGGCACCGACGCTGCTCGACATTTCCTCGAGCGCGGCGGCGGATTCTTCAAGCGTCGCCGCCTGCACCTCCGAGCGGCGCGACATCTCGGTCGACATCGACGACAGCTCCTGGGAATTTCGCTGCACCATCTCGGCGGAGTCGCGTAGCGACGCGATGAGGTCGCCAATCTGCTCGGACAGATCGTTGAAATCCTGACAGATCGCTTCGTAACTCTCGCCAAGCGCCGACCATTCCTCGGTATCGAGACGATGGTCGACCCGGCCCTGCGCCAGCCCCCCCATGGCATCGCCAAGGGCGCCGAACAGCGCGACGCGACGCTCGTTCGCGATGCGTTCGCGGGCCGCGTCACGCTCTCCGGCGCGGAGCGTGTCACGCAGGTTTTCGAGATTGCGTGCGATCATGCCAGCCTCGTCCCCGCGCTCCTGGCCCGGAATCTCGCAATCGTAATCGCCCCCGGCGATCCGCGAAACGCTGGCGGCGGCGGTCTGAAACGGGCGACCGAGCAGCCGGCCGAACAGCAGGACGCAGGTCAGCCCAAGCGCCACCGCGATCGCGTTTGCGCCGAGCAGGATGGCATAGCTGTTTCGCATCGTGATGTCGGTCTCGCGCTCGACCTCCTCGAACGCCGCAATGATTTCCGAGCGCATGCCCGCAACCGCCCCGCGCATGGTGGCAAGCGCCGGCAAGATCTGATCGGAGATGATCGCATCGCGCTGGAAAATCGTCGTATTCCGGTCGCCCAGCTGGGCGACCGGATCGCGCATCCGTTCGGCCACCTCGGCAACATCGTAGAACGCAGGCACAAATCCCGGACGCCGGGCGAGCTCGGTCTCGGTTTCGGAGAACACCGGCTCGGACGCGGCGGCGTGTTGCGATATCGCGTCGATATGGGCGGCGACCTCTTCAAGCACCGAAACGCTGCCATGCTCATATTCGAGAAACCCGACCCCGGCCCGTTCGATGCGCTCTTCGAGCAGCGCGAGAGCGCGATTTTGTGCCGTTATATCATGCCCATAGTGAATGGCCTCGATCAGGCGGAGCTGCACACCCCAAGAAATAGCCGCCACGACGATGATCTGCGCGACGAAGACCATGCCGAGAATCAAAAGCTGTAGCCGAATGGGGAACCTGCTCATCACCGCCTCTGCGCTTTGTCCGACGCCGGACGCACCGCCCGGCAAGGTCGTGAGCTAGCAGAGAGGTGTAAACAAACCCTTCTAACCTGCCGGGCGTGCGGGCATCCGCGAGAGCTGGACCGCAAGGATCCCCGCGGTGATGATCGCAACGCCAAGCACGTCCATGCGCCCCATCGGCTCGCCCAGCAGCACGGCCGCCACGGCAACGCCGAAGAACGGGTTTAGGAAGTGGAAGGTGGCGGCGCGGGTGGCACCGATGCGCTCGACCAGCAGAACCCAGACGAAGGTCGCCGCGACGCCGGGGATCAGCACCGTGTAGGCGAAGGCGGCCATCAGCTGCCACGACCACGTGACCTCGGGTTGCTCGAAGGCCACTGCCAGCGGCCAGAGCAGCGCGCTACCGACAAGCATCTGAAGGCCCACGATCATCATTACGTTGCCGCCGCCGATGGCGCCGCGCACCGAGAGCGTCGCCACCGCCAGCGACAGCACGCCGAGCACGCAAAGAAACACCCCGAACGGATCCGCCCCGCCCTGCAGCCGCGCGCCCATGATCAGTGTCACGCCCAGCACGCCCGCCAACAGCCCGGCATAGCCCACCGGGCGCAGCCGTTCGCCCAGCCAGAGCCAGCTCGCCAGCGCCACGATCAGCGGCATGGTGGAGGCGACGATCGAGGCCAGGGAGGCCTCGACGGTCTGCATGGCGACGAAATTCAGCCCAAGATATAGGGCGTTCTGGCAGATCCCGAAGATGATCGTCGCGCGCCACTGCGCCCGCGTCAGGCGCCAGCTCTGGCCCATCAGCCGGGCCATCGCCACCGCCAGCAGCCCCGAGATCAGGAAGCGCAGCGCCAGCGAGCCCATCGGCGGGGCGGCACTGACGATGATGCGGGCCGAGGTGAAGGCCGAGGACCACATGACCGCAAAGGCCAGCCCCATGAAGATCGCGCGCAGGTCCATGAACATACTCCGTTTGTGCACCAATGACGCGACTGCGCTGCAGGGTCAATCACGTCTCCGCGGTGCGGCAGATCGGGCAGAGCGAAAAAAGAGGCCCCGGCTGCAAGCGCAGGCGGGGCCAGTCAGCGCCTGCAAAGGCAGGCACCGGCGGTGTTCTTGTGGTTGTCCGTTGAGCCTCAGTTCGGGCGGGCAGCCATCTCGGCGCGGATCTGCTGGCGCAGCACGTCGATCGGGACGACCTTGCCGTCCTTGCGGAAATGCCAGTAGGTCCAGCCGTTGCATGAGGGTGCGCCCTCGAGATGCGCTCCGACCTGATGGATCGAGCCCTTCACGTCGTCGCCCACCAGCGTGCCGTCGGCCCGCACCTTGGCGACCTTGCCATTGGCCGAGACCAGCATCTCTCCGGGGCGCAGCAGGCCACGCTCGACCAGTTGGCCGAAGGGCACGCGCGGCTCGGCGCGCTTGGCGCGGGTGACCTCGAGCGAGGAGCGATCATAGGCGCGCACATCGGCGATGCGGCGCTCGGCCACCTCGCGATAGGCCGCCTCGCGCTCGATGCCGATCCAGTCGCGGCCGAGCATCTTGGCCACGGCTCCGGTGGTGCCGGTGCCGAAGAACGGGTCGAGCACCACGTCGCCCGGGTTGGTGGAGCCCACCAGGACGCGATGCAGCAGGCTCGCCGGCTTCTGCGTCGGGTGCGCCTTGTCGCCATTGGCGTCCTTCAGGCGCTCGCCGCCGTTGCAGATCGGCAGAACCCAGTCCGAGCGCATCTGGATGCCCTCGTTCAGCGCCTTCAGCGCCTCGTAGTTGAAGGTGTATTTCGCACCCTCGCCCTTCGACGCCCAGATCATCGTCTCGTGGGCGTTGGTGAAGCGCTTGCCGCGGAAGTTCGGCATCGGGTTCGACTTGCGCCAGATGACGTCGTTCAGGATCCAGTAGCCGGCATCCTGAAGCGCCGCGCCGACGCGAAAGATGTTGTGATAGGAGCCGATGACCCAGATCGCGCCGTTGGGCTTGAGCAGGCGCTTTGCCGCCGCCAGCCACTCGCGGGTGAACTTGTCATAGGCCGCGAAGGAGGCGAACTGGTCCCAGTGGTCATCCACCGCATCGACGCGGCTGTTGTCCGGACGGTGCAATTCGCCCTTCAGCTGAAGGTTATAGGGCGGATCCGCAAATATCAGATCGACGGACTCCGCCGGCAGACTGTTCATCATGTCGATGCAGTCCCCGGCCAGAATCGTGTTGATAGGGAGCGCTTCCGCGCTCTTCGGTTTGGTCATCGCGTTCATCTCTGCCTCAAGCCCTATGGTGCTTTTGCACTCGTTGGTTGGCCCTAATTTTGAGTCAAAGGTGATTCGCGGTCAATTTCTTTTTTGAATCAGTCACTTGTGAAATTAGCTTGCCACAAGATATTGTGTATCGGCTTGAAGGATCGCCTATGGTGAGGGGTCACTCCCAGATTTTGGAGGGCATCCTTGTGCTTTTTCGACCCGTAGCCGGCGTTGGTCTCCCAGCCGTAGCCCGGATGCTGTTGCGCCAAGTCCCGCATCAGGCGATCGCGGTAGCATTTTGCGACAACCGAGGCGGCAGCGATGCTGACCGAGCGACCGTCCCCCTTGATGATCGGCGTGGCGTCGCATGGAAGCTGCGGCGGGATGAAGCGCCCGTCCACCAGCGCGTGCTGCACCGGAACCTCGAGACCCGTCACCGCGCGGTGCATTGCGAGCAGCGAGGCCTGCAGGATGTTGAGCGCGTCGATCTCCTCGACCGAGGCCACGCCGATGCTGACCTCGGCGCATTCGTGCAGCCAGGCCGAGAGCCGGGCCCGCCGCTTGGCGCTGAGCTTCTTTGAATCGTTGAGCCCCGGCGGAATGCAGAGCGGGTCGAGCACCACAGCGGCGGCAACCACGGGGCCGGCCAGCGGGCCGCGGCCAACCTCGTCGACCCCGGCCACGCGCAGGTTTTCTCCCCAGAGGGGCGTCTCGAACGAGTCGTCAGGTCCAGTCATGCCGCCCAGAAAGACCATGGGCGGCACGGGATCAAGGGCTCAGGCCTGCGGCGGCTGGCCATTCGAGGCGGAAAGCCCGCCATCCACCGGCAAGTTCACCCCATTGACGAAGCGCGCGTCGTCGGAGGCGAGGAAGGCGATCACGTCGGCGATGTCCTCCGGCTCGGCCGGGCGGCCCAGCGGGATGCGCTCCATGAACTTCGCCACCAGTTCGTCGTTCTCGAGCATGTTGGCGGTCAGCTCGCTCTTGGTGAAGCTCGGGTTGACGGCGTTGACCCGCACGCCGCTGTTGCGCGCGTCGAGCGCCAGCGCGCGGGTGAGGTTGGTCACCGCGCCCTTGGCGGTGTTGTAGGCGTGCATGTTCCAGTCGCCGCCGATGCCCGAGACCGACGAGGTCATCACCACGTTGCCCTTGCTGGCTTTGAGATCGGACCACAGCGCCTTGGTGAGCCGCCAGACGCCGGTGACGTCGGTCTCCATGACCTCGGCGAAACCGTCCTCGTCGACATCCTCGATGCCGCCCATGACGGCGGTGCCGGCGTTGTTGACCAGCACGTCGACCCGGCCAAATGCCTCGCGGGCGGCCTTGGCGGCGGTCTCCACGCCCTCCTTGGTGGAGAGATCGGCGGGCACGACCTTGGCCGAAGGGATGTCTTCGGCCACCTTGTCGAGCTTCGACTGGGTGCGCGAGATCAGCACCACGTTGGCGCCCTCGCGGCCGAAACGGCGGGCGGTAGCGGCGCCGATGCCGGAGCTCGCGCCGGTGACGATCACGGTCTTGTTTTCAAAACGGGTCATCAAGTTGCCTTTCCTTTCAATCCTTTGGAAAGACAACAGGGGCGCGCAGGGCTTCGTTCCGCGCGCGTAGGCGCCATGCAGCGATTGCATGGCGCCCGGGCCCTCCCTCAGCCGGCGGTCTGGAACCGTTTTGGGAAGGCCGTCCGCGTCACCGCCCCGAGCCCGGCCAGCGACAGCGCCATGATGGCGATCCAGCCGACCAGCGGGATCAGCGCCACCAGCGCCGCGATGACAGCGCCCGCAAGCGCCGCCAGCGCTCGGTGCTTGGCCTCCTGCGGATAGCCCCGCCCGGCCAGCTTCAGCGCCCCCACGCCAAGCGCATAGGCGCCGACGATATAGCCCATGAGCCCGGCCACCACGGCGAAGAGCAGCGCCGCCGGGGTCAGCAGCAGGCCGATCAGGGTCATCGCCAGCAGGATGCCGGCGCCGATCAGCGTCGATTGCGCGATGAAGCCGGTGAGCAGGGTGCGGAACGGGTGGCCGAGCAGCTGCGCACGCATCCCGGCGAATTTCTGCGGCATCAGCGCCGCGGCCACCGCCGCAACAAGCGCCACGATCAGCACGCCGATGGCAAAGCTGATCACCGCCTTCACGCCGGGCCAGAACCCGCCCTCGCGGATCGGTTCCCACTCGCTTATTTCTTCGCGCTGCACCCGGTCTGCCGGGACCACGCTCTCCGGCACCACGACCTCGCCCGGGTCTTCCTCGTAGAGCGTCAGCGTGCCCTCGATCACCGCGTCGGGCCCGAAGCGCAGCTCGCGCGCTGTCAGCGCGATATCCCCGGTGACAGGCCCGTCGATCTCGACGAATTCACCCCCTGCCAGAAGCGTGCCGCCGATGGGCGCCGATAGGGTGATCTCGGAGCCGAAGACCCGCAGGTTGCCGGCGATGGGCGCGGTCACGTCGACCCGCTGTCCCGCCAGCGTGGCATTGCCTTCGACGGCACCGGCGACGCGGACCTCCTGCCCCGCGGCGTAGAGCCCCTGCCCCACCGGCTCGGACACGGTGACCCAGCGCCCGGCCATATGCGCTGCGCCGGAGATCTCCGCCTCGAGCGTCACCCGCTCGCCGGCGAGGAACACGTCGGCGCGTCCGGGCTCCGCCATGGTGGCGGTGCGACCGGCGATGAACCGGTCACTGCCGAGGTCGAAACTTTCGGTCTTCTCCTGCGCCAGCGCCGGCAGGGCGGGCAGCAGGAGCAGCAAAAACAACAGATGAAAAAGCCTGAACATCTCACTCCCCCTCGGATTGGTTCGGGGGGAAGGCTAGCACCGGCGCGCCTAGGGCACCTTACGCAGGATCAAATTCGGATTCCTGCAACCAAACGGCGATCCGCGCGCCGCGCCAGACATGACAAAGGGCCCCCGAAGGAGCCCTTTGCGTGCCTGAAGCACAAGCAACCAGGATGGTCGCGGTGGCCTCCCGAGGGAGGCCAGCCGGATCACATCATGCCGCCCATGCCGCCCATGCCGCCCATGTCGGGCATTGCGGGGGCGTCTTTCTGCGGCTTGTCTGCAACCATCGCCTCGGTGGTGATGAGCAGGCCGGCAACCGAAGCTGCATCTTCCAGCGCGGTGCGGACGACCTTTGCGGGGTCGATCACGCCGAACGAGAACATGTCGCCGTACTGGTCGGTCTGGGCGTTGTAGCCGAACTTGAGATCGTCGGACTCGCGGACCTTGCCTGCGACGACCGAGCCGTCGACACCGGCGTTCTGGGCGATCTGGCGCAGCGGGGCTTCCAGGGCCTTGCGAACGATGGTGATGCCGGCGTTCTGGTCGCTGTTGGCGCCTTCCAGGCCGTCGAGGGCCTTGGCACCCTGAACCAGGGCAACGCCGCCGCCGACCACGATGCCTTCCTGAACGGCCGCGCGGGTCGCGTTCAGGGCGTCATCGACGCGGTCCTTGCGCTCTTTCACTTCGACTTCGGTCATGCCGCCAACGCGGATGACAGCCACACCGC
>NZ_JBYNAH010000346.1:0-3152 GCF_059781815.1 Salipiger sp.
TCATGCGGGCGGTGGGGCTGGTGTTCATGTCGAACCTCTTCATCTCGTTGCGTTTAACGCGATGATAGAAGGCGTGGGGCGGGTCCTTGTCGGGGCGTGGCTGAAGGAGGTCCTAGGCGAGGTGGGGATGGTCTTGAGGGGCATGCCGGGTCTCGGCGCGCGGCCTGGTCGGATCCTTGGATCTTGGGGCGCAGAGCCCGGAAGCCGGGCTCTGCCTTGAATTGTCTCTGCCGTCTCAGAGCAGGAGCGTGACGTCGTCGAAGCTCTCGAGCGTGCTGTTCGCGAAGACCACGCTCACGGCGCCGTCGGCGAAGACCGTGTCGCGGCCGACCTCCGAGAACTGCGCGAGCGCCTCGCTGCGGCTCTGATAGCCGAAGCCGGTGAGCTCGATGGTGTCCCAAGGGTCGATCTGCAGGACCCTGTCCCGCCCGCTGTCAGCCGCGTCGAAGATGAAGTGATCGGCGCGGAAGCTGCCAAGCTGCAGGTCATCTCCTTCGCCGCCATCGAACGTGTCGCCCTCGACCGACCGCATGAAGGTCATGAAAGCGTCTTCGGTGTTGGCGACGAATTCCGGCGCCTGCGCGAAGCCCTGAACCACAGCGGCGCGGCTCATGCCGTCCTCGAGCCTCTGCGTCCAGTTCGAAAGCCCGGTGGCATCCGGCGCGCGGCCCAGCACGTTCTGGTAGAGCTGCGTGACAAAGGCCTCGTTGTCGAGCGCGCCATAGGTGCTCTGGAACTCGGGCGAGGCGACGAAGCCGTTGGCGACCGTCACGTAGGCGGTGCCGTCCTCGAGACGGGTGGCCCAATTCTCGAGCCCGGTCAGGTCCGGCGCGCGGTCGAGCGTCGCCTGATAGAGGCGGAACACGTCGTCGAGCTTATCGGCGATGTTCGTCTCGGCCGCGGCATAGGCGCTGGCGGCCGCGTTAGTGCTGTCTTTGAACTCGCCGCTTTCCGAGAAGCCGTGCACCACCTCGGCGCGCGACATGCCGTCCTCGAGGCGGCCGACCCAGTTGCCAAGGCCGGTCGCATCCGGCGCCCGCCGGAGCACGTTCTGATAGAGCAGGCTGACGAAGGCCGTGTTGTCGAGCGCACCGTAGGTGGCCTGGAACTCGGCGCTGTTGACGAAGCCTTCGATGACCTCGAGCAGGGTCCGTTCGCCGCTGTCGAGCCGGTCGCTCCAGTTGCCATAGCCGGTGCTGTCCGGCGCACGGTCAAGCGTCGCTTGATAGACCCGGAAGATCCGGGCACCGGTCGCGCTCGAGACATCCGCTACATCGCCGCCGATTAGCAGGTCGGCCCCGGATCCGCCGTTGATCTCGTCCGACCCGGCGCCGCCGATGATGGTGTCGTCGCCCTCGCCGCCTATCAAGACGTCGCTTTCGTCGGATCCTTCAAGAAACTCGTCCACTACCGTAACAGGCGGAACTGTATCGTCGAGGGCATCGATAAAGGTGGCGACCTGAGTTCGGATTTCGGCGGTGAATACGTCTGAGTCGTATCCCTTAGCACCTATTTGCAAATACCCCTCGGAAAAGCCCAGAAGGTTTTCGCCGGGCGAGAGAGTATCGGTATCTATTACATCTGAAACGGCATCGGAGAAGTCTGGACCGATCGTGAACACGTGACTGCTCTGTTCTTCGTCTTGAATCGTCTCCCCGTAGCCGATTGTCATGAGATCTGCCTTAAGGGCAAAGTCATAGACGCCGTAAGTCGAAGCGCCGGCCTGGCTGAAGAAAGTATCCGCACCTGCCGCGGCCTGTTCACTGGCGAGTTGTGCAGCGAGCTCAAAATCCTCCCAGATGCTGGCCGTGCTTCCGACGAAATCCACCAGAATACTGATGTCGGGGCGCGCGTTCCTTGCTCCTTCTGTGAAGGCGGGAACAAAGGCGGAAAAGGCATCTTCCACTGTTCCGATAATGCCAATCTTGCCGGTCTTGGAAGTCAGCGCCGCCGCGTATCCTGCGACCCGTGCGAGTTCCAAGCCATCGAACACGATGATGTATGCGTTCGCAGCTATTGCAAGCGCGCCGGATGCGCCCCCGGTCAGGGACATCGCGAAGGTCACGAAATCAGTCTCTGGGAATTCCGAAAAAAGCTCGGAAGCGGCGTTGGTATCCAGGTTATGAACAGAGGCAAGGAATACTGGATTATTGCCCGCCTGAGCGAACCGTTTCAGGGCCTGCAGGCGTTGGGCATCGCTCTGAAGCTCTAATTCTCGGAAGTTCGAGCCGCTGCTTTCGCTCCAGGCCGACGCGGAATCGAAAAGGCCCTGGTTCCAAGAGTTATCGAATTTTCCGCCAAGTTCGTAAATTATTGCAGGTGTCGTCATGGCGTTCCCCAACGAATGGCAGTTAATAAGTTCGAGAATGAAAAATGGTCTTTCTGTCTCAATGTCGACGAGGTTGCATGAAAAGTAAAACAGATTATTCGGATCTGCCGCAGCACTCATCCGATGACACAAGGTCGTGCTTGGTCTGACAAACTCTTGTCTCGGGCATCGGCGCGTCACGTCTTCGAAACTCTGGAGGGTGCTATTCGCTCAGTTGCTCACGGCGCCGTCGGGGAAGGCGGTGTGATCCGCGTCGCTTTGGGCATGATTGGCGCTCAAGGCTTATGATGGCGTGACGCGCTCCCAGAAGGCCGACTTGCGCCCATGCGCAGTGTGCAGCTGCTTCACGAAGGCACCATGCTCGGGGCGGCCTTCATCGTCGGATATTGCGGCGTCAGCAGCGGCGCAGGCGTCGAGATGACGCGCGGCATGGCCATAGCGGGTCGATCGGGCGCGCTCCAACGCGAACCCGATCATCGAGCGCCAGACTAACACGGCTGCAAGCGGGTGTGCGGAAGAAAGCGCTTCAGCTGTCGGGGTGAGGATCTCGTAGGTGTCCCCATCGATCTCGTCGGATCAGCTGAGCACCAACTGCGCCGCCAGCGTCGTGTCCGGCCAGGACAGACAGAACGCCAGCCCTGCCTCGATGGGCGTGAACGCCAGAACGACTTCGCGGGCGCGGTCTTCGGCCTCGACATCTTCGAAGTCCGGCAGGCGTTTCAGGAGGTGACGAAGCGCGTCGGGGCAGAGGCGCCGCTCGAAGCGAGCCCAGAGCGCCTGGCGTAGCTCCTCTTCTCGTCCCAGAGCTTCAAGGCAAGCGAAG
>NZ_JBYNAH010000059.1:0-23529 GCF_059781815.1 Salipiger sp.
CGCGAGCCGCGCGGCGAGCGGGCGACTGAGCGTCGGCACGATCACCAGCGCGTTGCGCTGCAGGCAGGTCTCGATCTCGCGCGGGGCCAACGCTGCATCCCCGGCGGCCGGCGCTTTCGCCCCCCCGGCCAGTTCGCGCAGCGTATCCTCCCCGATCAGCCCCGACGCATCCGCGGTGCGCCGTATCTCCAGCCGCCATCCGGTGGCGCAGAGCCGCGCCAGCGATCCCAGCGCCGGGCGCAGGCCCAGCTCGGTGCCCGAGACCAGCACCAACGCCGAGCGCCGCCGCAGCCGCAGCCGCGCCACGATCGCATCCGACAGCATGTCGAGCAGGGCGCGGGTGATCAGGGTCTCGAGGCGGGCGGTCATCACACCCTCCCGTCAGCAAAGGGGTACATGGCGATGCCCAGCGGCGTTGCCAGCAGTGGCTCGGCGGGGATCACCACGCGCTTGCCGGTCTGGTTGGCAAAGGCGTCGCGGAACTCGCTGAACGAGCAGGCGCCGCCGACCACGTGGATCGTTGCCACCTCGGGGAAATCCTCGAGGAAGCGGTTGACGATGCTGGCCATCTTGTCGACCACCGGACGCACCAGCGCGAAGGTGTCGCGCTCGTGGTCGCTGTCGAGCTTCTCGGCCTCGGCCTCGGCGAAGGGAATGCCCTTGGCGCCAGCAAGAACGAGTGTCATGTGGGTGCCGCCGGTGGCCTCGTCGAAGGAGGCGAGCACCTCGCCACCGCGCAGCACGCTGATGCCGGTGGTGCCGCCACCCACGTCAACGACGGCGCCATCGCGCAGGCCCAGGAACCGGGCGGCGGCGGTGGGCTCGTCGACGATCTCGGCAAGCTCGAAATCGGCAGCCTCGACGATGTTGCCGATGGCCCGCGTGCTGCCGGGATGGATGCCCGGCGGGATGGCGGCGGCGGCGCGGTCGAGCTTGCGCCCGATGCGCTCCTCGAGCTCCTGCTTCATGTTGCGCACCGCGTGCACCGCGCCCATGTAATCGACGACGATGCCGTCGCGCACCACGCTCGAGCGATGGGTGATCCCGGCCACGGGCCGGTTCTGCGCGTCGAGCACGGCCAGCACCAGATTGGCGGTGCCAAGGTCGACCCCGACCTTCAGCGGCCCGTCCGCCCATTGATCGGGCGAGGCCACGGAGCGGAACCGGATCAGCCCGGCGAATTCCCGCAATGTCAGGTCGGTATGTGCCATGTCCCGTCTCCTTCAGGCGGCGTTCAGTGTGTTTCGATCCGGACCAGATCGTCGTTCCCGAGGCCGAAGGCGTTGGCCTCCTCGATGTCGATATGCATCTCGAGCGCCGAGGCCTCGGCGGCGCGGATCGCCACGTGCTCCATCACCCCGCCACGCGGGCCGTCGACGATCACGTCGACCTCGTCGCCGTTGAGCAGCCCCCACCTGGCGGCATCCTCGGGCGACATGTGGATGTGGCGCATGGCGATGATCACGCCATAGGGCTTGTGGACGGTGCCCTGCGGGCCGACGATGTCGATGCCCGGCGAGCCGTCGAGCTGGCCCGACATGCGCAGCGGCGGCTGCACGCCGAGCGCGTAGCCATCGGCGCGGGATATCTCGATCTGGGTCTCCTTGCGCAGCGGGCCGAGCACCCGGACCTTGCCGATCTGGCCCTTGGGGCCGCGCAGGATCACCGTCTCGGCGGCGGCATACTGGCCCGGCTGCTTCATCGCCTTCATGCGGGTGAGCATGGCGCCGGGGCCGAACAGCGCGTCCATGTCCGGGCGCGACAGGTGAATATGGCGGTTCGAGACACCGACCGGCACCAGCGCCGGGGCCTCGCCCGGGGCGAGCCTGCGGGCGGCATCGCGGCCCTGCTCGAGAAGCTCCGAGACGATCCGGTCGATCAGGGTGGTTGTCTGGGTCATTGTTCTGTCCTGTCTTCAGATCCCGACCGGAGCCGTGTCCGGTGATGGGTGGCGCGACGGGCGGACCTGCCGCGCCCCTCCCCTGTCAGTGGGTGGTGGGCTCCGGCTTGCGCGGAGATTTTCCCACCGTGCCCCTGCCGCGCTTCACCGCCGGGGCGGTGGTGGCGGGCGCCGGGGGCTTGGCCGCCTGCGGCGGCTGAGGCGCTTCCGCCTTGGGCGCTGCCTCGGCAGGCTCCGGCGTGACCTCGGCCTCGGGGGCGGCCGGTTCCGGTTCGGGCACTGGGTCCGCGACGGCCTCGACAGGCGCGGGCGCTTCGGCCCGTGCCGGGACAACGGTGCCCCGGGTCTCGCTGCTGCCGATCAAGGCCGACATCCCCGCGCCCGGACGGGCAATGACATCGGTGGCGACGACCTTGTTCACCCGGCTCGCCGCCTGTGCTCCGGCCGCGACGGCGGCCTTGATGGCCCCCACCTCGCCCTGGAGTTTGACGACCGTCATGCCGGCACCCTTGGCGAACTCGTAGCCCACCAGGTCGACATTGGCCGATTTCACGGCAGCGTCCGCAGCCTCGACAGCGGCTGCGAGACCGATGGTTTCGATCAATCCCAAGCTGAGTTGCGACATGACGGTCCTCCTTTTCGCGCGCTCAGATATACGGCGTTGTGGTCGAGATCAGCGGCGCCGGGTCGAGGGTGCCAAGCAGCTGCTTGCCGACCTCGCGGGCCGCCTGGATCGACTGGCGGACGGCGCCCGAGTCTCCGCTGAAGGTGAAGATCACCTCGTTGGAGAAGCTGGTGCCCTTGGCCGGCGACGAGTAGCCAACCACATCCACGGTGGCGGCCTTGGCGGCGGTATCGGCCATCAGCACGCCGATGGCGGCGGGCGCCCCCACGGTGATGCCGAAGGCCTGCCCCACCGGCGCGTTGAACGCCTTTGCGAGGGCAAAGCTGGCGCGGGCGGTGTACTGGAACTCCAGGTGCCCGGCGCTGTTGCCGTAGACATCGCCGAAGGTCCGGTCGAGCTCGCTGAGGGTCACCTCGACGGCCCGGCGGGCATCGGAGACATCTTCCGCGCCAAAGAGGATAAGGCAGCCGTGGCCGGCCCCGCCCTCGGTGTCGCGGGCCAGTTCGATCAGCACCACTTCGCTGTTGGTGGCCTTCACCGCTTCATCGGCGGCGAAGATGTGCGGGCCGGCACCGGTGCGGGCCCCGACGATGCCGATCGAGCGGTACTTCTTGTCGATGCCCATCTGCTGATGCAGCATCGGGTCGACATTGGCGATCACCATGCCGATGGTGTTGCCGATGGCGGTGCCGACATATTCGGTCAGGGCGCAACGCGGAGCCGCCTTGGGCGCCGGCCGGGCCTCGGCCTTGGGGGCTTCGGGGGCGGCTTTGTCGCCGCCCATCTTCTGAAGCACTTCCCCCATAAGTTTTTCGACGAGATCGTCTTGCATGACGGATCCTCCTAGGGTGTCTCAGGGGTTACTCGGCAGCCACGGCGGCGGGGTGCGGAAGAATGCGCTCCACCTCGGTATGCGGCCGCGGGATGACGTGGACAGAGGCCACGGTCCCGACTTTCTCGGCGGCCACGGCCCCGGCATCGGTGGCGGCTTTCACCGCGCCGACGTCGCCGCGCACCATCACGGTCACCAGGCCGGAGCCGATCTTTTCATAGCCAACCATGGTCACGTTGGCCGATTTCACCATGGCGTCTGCGGCTTCGATTGCGCCGACAAGGCCTTTGGTTTCGACCATTCCCAGTGCTTCCTGTTGCATCGTTCTCTCCTTGCTCACGATGTTCCGGTTGTCAGTAAATGCCTTCCGGCGTTGGTCTTTCCGCTCTGCATCATCCGGGTCCGCGGGTTACCCGGCCAAGGACGCGAGCAGGCTGTCCAGCTCGGCTTGGGTCGGGGTCCGCGGGTTGCTGGCCGTGCAGGCATCGGCCAGGGCCGCCGCTGCGATCTCGGATCGGATGCGGCAGAATTCGTTGAGGTCGACCCCCATGCCCTTCAGCGTCGAAGGGATGCCGAAGCGCTTGTTCAGCGCCTCGATCTCGCGGGTCAGGGCGCGCACGCCGGCGCGCGGGCTCGGCACGTCGAGGCCGATGCGGCGGGCGATGCGGGCATAGCGCCGGGCGGTCTCGGGTTCTTCGGCGTTCCAGGCGATCAGCACCGGCAGCAGCAGGGCGTTGAGCCGCCCGTGCACCAGGTGCAGCCGCCCCCCCAGCGCATGCGCCAGCCCGTGATTGAGGCCGAGCCCGGCATTGGTGAAGGCGATGCCCGCGAGGCACGAGGCCTGGTGCATGGCGTCGCGCGCCTCCATGTCGTCGCCGTCGTCATAGGCGCGCGGCAGGTAGGCGAAGGCGAGCTCCAGCGCCTTTTCGGCGCAGGCATCGCTGAAATTGTTGGCCCCCGTTGAAACCACCGCCTCGATGGCGTGGGTGATCACATCCATGCCGGTATCGGCGGTGACCCTGGCGGGCGCGGTGCGCACCAGCTCGGGGTCGAGAAGCGCGATGTCGGGCACCAGATCCTGCGAGACCAGCGGGAATTTCAGCCCCTTGGCGGGGTCGGAGACCACCGCGTAGGCGGTCACCTCCGAGCCGGTGCCGCTGGTCGTCGGAATGGCGACGAGCTGGATGCGGTGATCGCTGTCAAAGCCGCGCACGATGGCGAGGATCGCCTTGGCGGCATCGATCGGCGAGCCGCCCCCCAGCGCCACGATGGCGTCGGGCTTGAAATTCTCGAACATCCGCGCCCCGCGCTGCACCACATCGAGCGGGCTTTCGGGGGCGGCATCCTCGAAGACCTGCACCTCGGCGTCGCGCAGGTGGTGCATCACCCGCTCGAGCGCGCCGGAGCGGGCCAGGAAACTGTCGGTGACGATGCCCACGCGCTGGCCGCCAAACGCTTCCAGACGGTCGAGCAGTCCGGGGCCGAAGACGATCTCGGTCTTGGGATGGAAACTGGTGTAGCGGGTCATCGGAGCACCTTTGCGCCACGGTTCGGAAAGGTCCGGGGGGCGGTCACCGGCGGTGGCTGCGGGCGCGAAGAACCGTCGCCGGTTCCTGCCCCCCGGGATCGGTCCCCGCGCAGAGAGCATGCGCGGGAACCGAGAGGCGCGCTCAGAACTGCTGTTCCGTGCGGCTGATGATGTCGTCCTGCACTTCCTTGGCGAGCACGACGAACTGGGCGCTGTAGCCGGCGACCCTGACCACGAGGTCCTTGTGGGCTTCGGGGTTCTTCTGGGCGTCGAGCAGCGTCTCGCGGTCGATCACGTTGAACTGCACGTGCATGCCCTTGTGATCGAAGTAGGACCGGATCAGCGACGCGAAGTTCTGCAGCCCGGCATCCCCGGCAAGGGCGGAGGGCAGGAACTTCTGGTTGTAGAGGGTCCCGTTCGAGGCAATGAAGTGGTCAAGCTTGGCCACCGAGTTGGCCGCGGCGGTCGGGCCGTTGGTGTCCTTGCCCTGACGCGGCGAGACCCCGTCGGCGAGCGGCGCCTTGGCGGGCCGCCCGTCGGGCAGCGCGCCCACGTCCTTGCCGAACAGCACGTTGGCCGACACCGGGTAGATCCCGGCCTGGAACTGGCCGCCGCGCGGGTTGGTGTATTTCTCCACTTCCTTGCAGTAGATCTGGGCGCATTTCCGCGCGATCAGGTCCACCTCGTCGAGGTCATTGCCGAAAGCCGGCGCTGTGTCGAGCAGGCGCTGGATCTTGGCAAAGCTCGTGTCGTTGGCCGGGGCCTCGGACTGGGCGAGGGTGCGATAGACCTCGTCCTTGAGCGTGGTGACATCGGTCGAGCCGCTATGGGCCAGCACCTTGCGCACCGCGGCATAGACCTGCTCTTCCGAGAGGTCGGCAGGCGCGGCCGTCGGCGAGTTCTGACCCGCGGCCATGCCGAAGTTGGCGTCGAGCGCCGCTTTCAGCTCGGCCATGGTGATCTTCTTCTCGTCGAAGACGAACTTCTTCATCGCGCTGACCGAGTCGCCGGTGTCGGCGACACCGAAGGCCTGCGGGCCGGTGAAGTTGTAGATCGCACCGCCTTCCTGCACCGATTTGCCGCGGCCCATGCAATCGTCGACCATGGCCGACAGGAACGGCAGCGGGCAGCGCTCGGCATGGGCGAGGTCGACGCAGTTGTCGGCTTCGGCCAGGTACTTGACGAAATAGGCCATCTGGCCGCTGAAGGCTTCGTAGAAGTCATCCAGCGAGGCCCAGTCGACCATCGGCTTGGTTTTCGGACCAAGCTGGGTGTCGCCCACCTTGCCGGCGTTCATGGTGATCTCGAGCACCTTGGCCACGTTGAAGAAGGCGGCGTCGTGCCATCCCTCGGTGCGGTGGATCGCCTGCGGTTCGACGCAGCCGACGATGCCGTAGTCGCGGGCATGTTCGAGCGAGACACCGCGGTTCTGCAGCGACGGGATGATCACCTCGTCATTGTAGACCGCCGGCACCCCGAGCCCGAGCCGGACCACTTCGGCGGCACGGTGCAGGAACTCGTCGGGCGTGCCCTGCCAGACGCGGATCGAGAAGGACGGGGCCGGCAGACGGACGTGCGACACCGCTTCCATGCACATGTAGGACACGTCGTTGGTGGCATCGAGCCCGTCGCTGTCCTGACCGCCGACGCAGAGGTTCTGGAACACGGCGTAGCCGGCAAAGGCCTGGGCCGAGCCCTCGTCGCGGGTCTTGTTGACGTCGTTGAGCTTGATCCAGATGCAGTCGACCAGCTCCTGTGCGAACTCGCGGCTGATCTCCTTGTCGGCCTGCAGGTAGCGGTTCATGTACTGGTCGAACCGGCCCGGCGAGATCGAGTGGCCCGAGGATTCGATCTGCAGCATGGACTGCACGAACCACATCGACTGACAGGCTTCCCAGAAGGTCCGGGCGCCGTTTTCCGGCACGCGCCAGCAGTTCTTAGCGATCTGCTCGAGCTCGGCCTTGCGGGTCGGGTCGGCTTCGGCGCGGGCCAGTTCCTCGGCCTTCTCGGCATAGCGATGGGCGAAGTTGATGGCGGCGTTGTAGGTGATGATGATGGCGTTGTAGAACTGCTCTTTCTTGATCGACTCCGGGTCCATCCGGTCGAGCGTCTCAAGCGCCATGACCGCATCGGCGATCACCCCCTTGAAGCCCTCGTCGAGGATCTTGCCATAGTCGACGCAGACGTGGCCGACGCCGCCGTAGAAGTAGTTGCCGACGGTGAACACGCCGTTGGCAAGGCAGTCCTTCACCTCTTTCGACATGTAGGCCGAGGCGAGGTCACTGGTGGTCTTGCCGGGCCAGTACTTGAAGGCCTCATGCAGCTGCTGCGCGGTCTCTTTGGGGATCTCGAACGGATCGGCCACGCGATGGGCCATGGTCTCGAATTCCTTCTCGACCCAGTCGAACGAAAACTCCGGGCAGATCTCGGTCGAGCGCGGGTTGCGGGTGATCGAGCCGACGATCAGCTCGTCGTCGCGGATCGTCACGGGAAGCTCGTTGAAGATCTTCTCCGCCACCTTGGCGCGCCGGGTGATCGCCGGAAGCCCTTCGGTCTGCTTGTACGCTTCGGTCGCAAGGACCGCGCGGTCGGCCTCGACGTATGGGCGGGCGTTCAGGATCTGCGCCTTCAGCCGCTTCACACGTTCGGTCGGTTGTGAAAAGCCCTTCTCAATCATGGTTTCCTCCAGGCTAAGCTGCCATTCTTCCTTCAGGACAGGGTTTCGGGAGCGACGCGCTGCACGAAGGCGCGCAGCAGCCCCGGATGCCCGGGCCATGCCGGGGACGTCACGAGGTTTCCGTCGATGATGGTGTCGTCTGGCGCCACGGCGACGAACTCGCCGCCGACAGCGCGGATCTCGGGCTCTACCGCCGGGTAGGCCGTGAGCCGGCGGCCCTCGAGCACGCCGGCCGCGGTCAGGATCTGCGCGCCGTGACAGATCGCGGCGATCGGTTTGCCCGTCACCGCGAAGGCACGCACCAGCTGCAGCACCGCTTGGTCGAGCCGCAGATACTCGCAGGCACGACCGCCCGCGATATAGAGCCCGGCATAGTCCGAAGCCTCGACCAGCCCGAAGCTCGCCGTGAGGCGGAACAGGTGGCCAGGTTTCTCGCTATAGGTCTGGTCGCCCTCGAAGTCGTGGATCGCCGTCTTGATGACGTCGCCACAGCGCTTGCCCGGACAGACCGCATCCACCGAGAGACCCAACATGATCAGCGCCTGGAACGGCACCATCACCTCGTAATCCTCGGAGTAGTCTCCGACGATCATCAGGATGCGTGTGTCGTGAGGGGCGTTCATATCCGTGACCTTCCCGGTGCCGCTTTCGCCCGGAAGAAGTGCGCCCGAAACCCGTTTTCGACAACGCGAGGAAATTGACAATGGGAGGTGATCTTTTGCGCCGCGCGGGACAGTCAAGAAAACAAGGCCTATCCGAAGCGTGTTTCGGGCAGATCAACTCAATGGGGAATTCCCGAGGTCTTGCCACGGGGACTTTCTTGTCACCGCCGGGCAATTTCTTGTCCCCACGGGGACGGCAACAGGTCATCAACGCACAGGTGGCGCGCATCCGCCACCGGCACCGCCGCCAAGAAAGAAATTATTTATACTATATTTCATACACTTAGGTTGAGGCCCGTGAACGTGCCGGGCTGCCTAGAAAAGATGACAAGAATTCTCTGCCACTTCGCAAACCCGTCTCGTTGACCAAAACCGGTCGGACTCTCTATCTGAATGTCGACTTGCGCTCGACGACCGCAAGCCGGCCACAGGGCATTCATGCACCGCGAAACGTGCAAACCCGACCCGTGACTCTTCGAGTTACGGGAGCGGTGTTTCTGTGTCTGGCCGGTATCGGGAGGAATTGAGGCGGCAAGCGAAACACGAACGGGCATTCCTTCGCGAGTCACAGTCCATTTCCCGCGAAACATGCCGGAAATCTGAAAGAGGACACAATGACTGCACTCGGTTTACTCGCCGCCTTCGGGGCCGGCATATTCGGGGCCGCCATCGGCGCGTTGCCGGCCTTCGCCTTCGTCGGTCTGCTGACCCTGTTCGGAGCGGCCATTCAGCTGGCCATTCTGCCCGAGGCCACGGACTTCTTCACCAACATCCCCTTCGGCGTCTTCGGTCCGCATGTCGGTGGTTTCGCCGCCGGTGTCGCCGCCGCCGCCTATGCCGCCAAGAAGGGCAAGCTCGACAGTGGGCGCAACATCGTCACCGCCGGCATGGGGCTCAACAGCCCCGACGTGCTGCTCGTCGGCGGCCTGTTCGGCATCGTCGGCTACGTCATCATCTGGGCGCTCACCTTCGTGCCGAACTTCGGCCCGGAGCTGGCCTGGACAGACCTGCCCGGCCTCACCGTGGTGATCTCGGGCATCATCGCCCGCTTCATCTGGGGCAGCTGCGGGCTCTGCGGAAAGGCCGATCCCGGCCGCGGCTTCTTCCAGCCGACGGACGCCACCAAGTGGCTGGTGTTCCAGAGCGATCCCAAGCAGTTGCTGGTCATCGGCCTTGGCGGCGGGCTGTTCGCCGGCTGGCTTGGCATCACCTATGGCGGCACCGGCGTCATGCTGGCCTTCGGCCTCGCCGCCGCCAGCCTGATGTTCCTCACCGTCGGTGTGCTGACCCCGGTGACGCACCACATCTTCCTGCCCGCCGCCATCGTCGGCGCCGCCTCCGGCAGCCTGATCTGGGCCGCGCTCGCGGGTCTGTTCTGCGCCTATCTCGGCGAGTTCTTCGCCCGGGTCTTCCTCGACCACGGCGACACCCATATCGACCCGCCGGCCTGCACCATCGCGGCCACCACGCTGCTGTTCAACTTCCTGACCCATGTCGGGCTGTGGACGATGATCCCGATGCCGCTTTGAGCGTCTCTCGAGTCCCCCGCGTTACCGCCTGCCGGTGCGTTTCGGCGCGCCGGCAATCCTCTTTCAGAGCCACGGGCAACGACGCGCGCCCGGCCCCGGCGCCGGCTCAGCCAGCGCCCGACCACGCCCGCAGCGTGCGGGCCAGGGCATCCTCTCGCCCCGCTGGCGCAAGCGAGGGCGTCTCGGTCAGGCACGTCACCGCCGCGCTCATCTGTGGCTCCAGCCTGCGCCGGACCGCCTGCCGTGTGGCTTCATCCATTGCGCTGTCTCCGGGGTTGTAGGGACGCTCGAGCACGCGTCTGAGCCCGGCCTTGCGCGCCATCCTGACAACCCGGTGCAAGCCTGCATTGCGAAGCGTCTCCGCCGCTTTGGAAACCAATGCAGAGAGGCGCCGGTTTCTCGGTTTCTGTGCCGTGTTCATCCGGGTGCTGCCCTGTTCGGGGTCCGGGTCTTGCTCGGGAAGGTCCGTCGCGCGGCAGAGCGCCCGCGCAAAGCTCACCGGATCGCGACGCAGATCCTCGTAGACGAGGATACGGACCCGTTCGGCGCCGCAGATCGCGATGACCGATGCCAGAATGTCGGCGTAGTGCGAATCCCGCAGCAGCTCGCTGTCAGCCGACATCGCGTCGAGCGGGCTGGCCTGCGCGTGTCCGTAGCGAATCAGGTGCCTCCAATGGGATTGCACCCGCGCCACCGGCTCCCGCAGCGTGACGACAAACACCGCATTCGGGACGGTTTCGCAGATCCGCCTGATCGCCAGCGGGTTGGAGGCATAGCTTGGCGCGCATTCGGCGAACACCGTGTCGGGCGCTGCCGGCGGCGGGAACTGCGCTTCGTACCAATCGGTCCCGCGGGCAAAATAGCGGTCGAAGAAGAAGGTCTCCTTGGTGGTGCGCGGCGTGACAACGTCCCCCCGCGCCTCGAGATAGGCGTTGATCCAGCTGGTACCCGTCTTCCTCGGGCCGATGAAGAACAGCATCCGATGCGACGCGCAGAAGGCGCCGCCATCGGGCCGGCTTGCCGTGTTGACCATTCTCTTCCTCCATCCCGCGTCATGGCTTGCGGTGCGCTCGAGGGGCTCGTGACATGCGGTTTCTAAAGATGCGGCTCGCGTGGCCTGCGAGACAGCCACGCGAAGAGTGTCGGGTCGATCCCGATCTGGCGGCGGCACCAGATCCAGACCAGCAGGTTCCATCCGACGGTGCCGGCACTCGCCCCCGCCGCCGCGCCTGCAAGGCCCCAGACCGAAGCCCCGAGCATGGTCAGGATCAGGCTCGCGATCTGGGTGGCGACCTGAATCTCCACGAAGCGCTTTTCATGCCCGGTCATCAGCATCACCACGCCGGTGGGTCCGCAAAGCGCGTTCACCAGAGACGCGAAGGCGAAGATGTAGAGCGCATCGAGCCCGGTCGTGAAAGCCGGATCGAAGAGCCAGAGGAGCCAGTCGCCCGCGATCCAGATCACCCCGAGCCCCAGACAGGCCGGGGCCGCGGCGCCCAGCACGATCAGCTTGCAAAGGCGCTGCACCTGATCCGGCCTGCGCTGCGCCCAGGCCCGCGCAATCATCGGCGACACGACGAGATTGGCGGCGATGAGCGGCAGCGACAGAAGCAGCGCGGTCCGGTGCGCCGCAAAGAAGGCTCCCGTTTCCACCGGCGTCAGAAAGGGCGCGGCCACGACCACGCTGAGGTGACGCTGCACGGCTCCGGCCATCGATGACAGCCAGAGAAAGAGCGCCTCCGACCGCCAGGCGATCCTGTAGGGCTCGCGCGAGCGCCCGGGAGCGTCTTGCGGCGGTTTCAGGACCGAGAGGGCGCGGCATCCCTGCCACGCGACCAGTCCAAGCAGCAGGGCCGCCACCGCCATGAAAGCCGCCTCCGGGCTAGGCAGCCAGACCGCCGGAAGGCCGGGAAACGCGCCGCTGGCGCTCACCCCCAGGACCGCGGTCAGCCCGTACCAGAGAACATCGCGCGGCAGCAGCGCCGAGACGATCTCGCCAAAGGCCCGGAGGATATGTGCCAGGTGCTCTGAAAAGGCGAATGGCAGCACCAGACAGGCAGCGTAGCGCAGTGTCGCATGGCCGAACACGACACCTGCCGCCATCAGCATCAGCGAGAGCAGCAAGCCTGCCCACAGGACCGCGAGGCAACTCGTCCGGACGAAGCTCCGGGTCGCCCTGCCGGCGTCGCTGCCCTGCGCCACGCCGATCCGGGGAATGGTCCGCAATGCCAGTGTCGGCATGCCGAGGGTCGCCGCCAGACCGATGAAACTGCCCAGGGTCAGCATCACCGCGAACGCGCCATAGGCCTCGGCCCCGATCCAGCGCGACACCAGCACCATCGAGCCGAAAGACAGCCCCGCCGAGCCGAGCCGTATCAGCAGCGCGATGGCCGCCTTTCCGAACACCCTCGACCAGAGAGGCCCGACGGTGGTGCCTCCGAGATCAGACATGGCGATCTCCTTCCGGTGACAGCGCCCTGTGAAGAAGGCCGGGGCGGCGGCCGGGATCGCGCAATCCGGCCGCCGGCCATTGCCGACCGACGGCGGTCGGGGCGTCGGTCCGGTAGACCCCGAAGGCGAGGCCGCAGACGATGTAGAGATGCCGCCAGTGAGAGGCGCCGACCACCTGCATCAGCACCAGCAATCCGCAAAGCACAGCGAGGATCATGGCGTATTTCGTCCAGCCGGGTCTCTGGTCGAGAACCTTCATCAGGCATCGGCCCATCGCCGCAAGATAGATCAGAAGCAGCCCGACGCTCGCGCCAAGGCCGTTCTGCAGGGCAAAAGCGACAAAGGTGTTGTGCGGCAGGTAGCCGTAGAGGTAGCGCGACTGCCCCTGCCCGATGCCCAGGGGGTGTTCGAGCACATGGGTGATCGCATCCGCCACATGCGAGAACCGGTTGTCGTCATAGCTTTGCAGCGACATGCGGTCGCCCAGAAGCGAGCCTTCCAGCGCCAGCAGGATCGCGTCGAGCATGGTCAGCACCACGACACAGCCCAAGGCGCTGACCCCAAGCAATGCAAGAAAGGTCGGCGCCGCGCTGCGGTGATGCACCAGCAGTGCGATCATCATCAGAAACAGCGAGATCGCCGCGTGGATCATCGCCCCTCTCGAGAGCGTGGCGACAAGAACGATCAGCAATGCGGCAAACCCCGCGGTGCCGAGCCAGAAGAATTTCTTCGAGCTGACCATCAGCCAGGCCGAGAACAGGATACTCGGGACGAGGTACGGCCCGAACACGTTGGGATCCTTGAATGTCGACATCAGGCGGTTGCGCACCCCCTCGCCCCGGAAGAAGAGATCGCTGCGCGGGATCAGGTTCCCGAGCGCAAGAAACCCGATGGCCGCCGAAACCAGCGCCCCGAGCAAGAGCGCCATCAGGATCCAGAAAAACGCGTCGTCTCCTCTGGTTGCGCAGAAATGCGCGGTCAGGACAAACAGGCCGATCATGTAGCCTTCGATCAGGACGGCCCGGACCGCGAACGCGAAATTGTGCTCGACGAAGAACAGCGCGGTCACCGACGACACGAGGTAGAGACAGACGCCGAGGATGGCGACGCCGCTCAGAACCCGCTCTTCGGCCATCGGCGTGAGCGCGAGGCAGAACGCCGCCGCGAAGAACACCAGGTCTGCCGGCGCCGGTTCGACCATGACGAAGAAATTCAGGAAGATGCAGACCAGAAACAGGCGCCAGGAGAGCAGCGCCACTCTGGCATGTTGCCCAACGGTCAGAGCTGCACACGCCACCCGGAGAGATCCTTCTGCAGCATCGTTTCCAGTGTCTCGATTTCCGGCATGTGACGGTCGAGGAGAAAGCGGCAGGCCTCTGGATTGTCCCTCAGCCTGGGGACCGCCTCCTTCGAGAAGAGCAGCCGGTCGAGCACAGCGCTCGACTTCAGCGCCGCCAGCGTCCGCGACAGCCCCGCCGCGCGCAGCCCGATTGCCGCGCTCTTCAGCATCCCGTTCAAGGCCGGGTTGCGGGCCGCGCGGGCCGGGTTCCTGACGCCGCCTTCATGCGTCGCGATGACTCTTCTGGAGACGCCGAGAAAGTCATGCAGCCGGTCGGCGGTGGCCTGCGGATCGGAGCGGATCTCGTCGAAGAAGAGGATCAGGGTGTTCTCTCTGCCAAACAGATCCCAGGCCCGCCGGATCGCCGCGCTATAGGCGCTGCAGCTCGACAGCAGCCGGTGCGAGACCTCGATCTCCTGTTCGAGCGGGCCCCTGACCTGCCCGACCCGCAGAAGGTGCTGATAGGCAGACCAGTCGCGTTCGACCGGATTCCTCAGCGAGAAGAAGATCCTCGCGTCGGGGATTGCGCGCGCAAGCCGCTCGGCGGCTTCCGGAACAAACAGGTAATCCGTGGTCAGATCGCACAGCGCCCGATGCCGGGCGGTCGCACCGGCATATTGATCGGCGTACCAGCTCAGCCCGCGATCGTGAAAATCGGTGAAGAACTGGACGTATTTCCCATCCGGCACGAACACCTCGGGATGGGCCGCAAGCAGGCTGTAGATCCAGGACGAGCCTGCCTTGGGCGGACCGCCATAGATGCAATTGGGAAGTCTGGCGTTCATCGCTGCAATCTCACGGCGGGCTGAAGAGAGGGACGGCTCGCGACCGGCCCGCGCCGGTAGATGTCGAGCGTGGCGCGGGTCATGCTCTCGACCGTGCGCTGCGCGGCGAGATCGCGCGAGGCGGCGGAATAGGCGCACCGCAGCTCCGCATTGCTCAGCACCGCGACCAGCGCCTCGGCGATCTCTGCCGCCGGCGCATCGACCGGGAGCACCAAGCCGGTCTGACCGTCGAGGATGGTTTCCTCGACCCCTCCAACCGCGGTGCTGACGATCGGCACGCCGGCATGCAGCGCTTCGAGAAAGCTGTAGGGCAGCGCCTCGTAGCGGCTGGTCACGCAAAGCACATCGAGCCCGCGGATGAGGCTCGGTGCGTCGCACCACCCGAGCAGGGTGATCGGAGCCCCGGCGGCCTGTGCACGCACGCGCGCCATCTCGGGCCCGTCCCCCATCATCACCGCCCGCAGCTCGGGCACCTGCGCGGCAGCGAGGCGCACGGCTTCGACAAAGCGCAGCGGATCCTTCTGCGCCACCATGCGGCCGATGAACCCGACAACAAACTCGTCGCCTGTCGCGCCGAACGTCGCGCGCGCCGCAGCGCGGGGCAGCCCCGGGGTCGGATCGAGCCCGTTCGCCACGACAGACAGCCGATCCGACGCGATCCCGAGACGAAGCGCATGCCGCCGCTCCTCCTCGCTGACGGCGATGATCGGCGCGCGTCCGAGCGCCAGAAGCCGCTCGGCGATGCCGAAGATCATCCCGGAGAGGCGCGAGATATCCGGGTCCATCGTCCGCAGGGCATGCGGGGTATAGACCCGCAATCCCGGAACAGAGCGCGGCATGAGCCGGATCAGCGCCCCGGCCTTGGAGCTATGCCCGTGAAGCACGTCAAAGGGTCCGTGCTCGAGCAACGCCGACCTGAGGGTCCGACGCGCGAGCAGGTCGTGCGGGCCGACCGAGCGCCGCAGCGCGACCTTGACCGCCGCCACGCCGTCGAGCGCCCTGAGCCGCTCAACGAACCTGTTTTCTGCGCGCAGCGGCGACCAGAAGACGGTGACGAGGTGGCCTTCGGCCGCCAACCGGGCCGCGAGATCGAGCACGTGTCGCCCCGATCCGCCCCCGGACGTTTCCAAAATCAAAGCGATCTTCAAACACGGCCCCTGCTGAACTGTCGGACGCCATCCGAAAATAGAACGGTGAGGTGACGGCGCCGCCGATTGGAAACATCTCCCGACGCCGAAATGGCCGCGAGTGCTCACGGCGAAACATTCGCCGGACAACCGCTTTGGCGCGAAAGAGAAAATCAAACGAGACTCAAATTACAGAAACAGCCAATTGCCGCAATGATGAATATAATTATTAATCAAAATATTTCGCCAGGATGTTAATTGAATGTTAACGATTTTGATGTTCGAAACCCCACAGAGACCTGAAACCCCCAGCACTCATTTATTCTGGATTTAACTCCAGCAATGTGCTGATCTGGGCGAAATTATGACTTTCAGACCCATTGATATCCATAAAGCCTCCCCTTTCGACAGCAGCGCCGGAATTGCAATGACAAAGATAGATTCACATTATGATCAGTCCCTTAGCGCTCCCGCCCTCAGGGGCGAACGGGATAGCGAGGCGCCGATTGGAATCGTTGTGCTATGGCGACTCTTTCGGCGCAACAAGCTTGTCCTTCTTGCCCCGGCCCTGATTTTTTCACTGGTGGCAGCCGCTCTGGTGCTGAATGGAGAGGACACCTATTCAGCCGAGGCGCAGCTGATTCTGACGCGCAACAATCTTGACGTCATCGAGCTGGAAAGCAGCGATCGCGAGAGTGTCGACAACGCGGCCGTGCTTTACGCCGTCAATATCCTGAACTCCCGCGCGCTGGCACGGCAGGTGGTCGAAGATCTCGACCTGCGCAATATCCCCGAGGTCAATCCGTATCTCGGCCTCGACACCATCGAGATGGAGCCCGGTCTGGTTCGCAGACTGCTCTACGCGACGGGTCTCAGCGAGCCGCCCCAGACCGGCGAAATCTCTGCTGCCGAGGTCGAAGAGGACCATCTCATCAACTGGCTGGCCGAAGTCTACGCCGCCAGAGGCATCCCCGACAGCAACGTCGTCGTGGTGGGCGCCCGCACCCATGACCCGGCGCTTTCGGCCGCCATCGCCAACAGCGCGGTCGAGGGGTTTCTCGATTTCAGCCTCGACGCCGGCCAACTCGAAACAGAGCAGGCCGTCGCCGCGCTGTCGGACAAGGTTCAGACCCTGGGGCTGCAGATGCAAAGCGACCAGTCCGCCCTTCAACGCGCTCAGTCCGCGGTTCAGGTCGCGACGCCCGAGGCGATGCAGGCCATGTCATCCGAACTCGCCGCCCTGCAAGCCCGCGAAGCGGATGTCGCGGCGGAAATCGAACGCCTCGAGGAGGCCTCCGCGACCCTGTCCGGACTGACCGGAACACCGGCCCCGGAGGTCTCGGCGGCGCTCGCGCAGACTCCGCTGCTCGCGCGATTGTCCGAAAGCGCATTGGGACGGCGCGCCGCTGAAGCGACCGCGCGGCAGGATCTCGTTGCGGTGAAGAGCCACCTGCGCTCTCTGATCAACACCGCCCGGCAGCGCGCCGACGCGCTGGCCAGCAGCCGCAGCCGGCTTGAAGAGCGCCTGCGTGACAGCCGCGCAAACGCGGTCGAACTGCGCCGGCTCGATGTGGAGCTCGCAACCACAACGGCGGTCTATTCAAGCGCGCTGAGCCGCCTCAAGGAGCTGGTGATGGAAAGCGGATTGCGCAACGAGGGCGGCCGCTTTCTTGCACGGGCGCTCCCGCCCGTTCGCCCCGATACGCAGGGCCGCAAGCGCATCGTCGCCATCGCAGCACTGCTCGGCCTCATGGTCGGGGCTGTCATCGTCCTGATCCGCGCCGCTTCGAATGAGCGGGTGTGCAGCCTCAAGGATGTCTCCGGCAGCGTCGGCCCCCACGCCCGGCTCGAGATCCCCAGACTGCGCAGGAGCTTTGGCCTGTTCCGGAGGTCCCGGCGCAACGAAGCCTTTCTCGTCGGCAAGGGCAGCGGCTTTTCGGAAGCGATCCGCAACTGCCGGCGCCTGATTCTCGAACAGGTCGATGCCGGGAAACCGCAGGTGATCAGCATCATGTCCGCACTCCCCGGCGAGGGGAAATCGACGGTCTGCGGCGCTCTGGCCAGCAGCTTCGTGCTGCTGAACAAGCGGACGCTGGTCGTCGACGCCGATCTACGCGCGCGCGGCCTCACCCGGACGGTGCTGGGCAGCCTGCCGGAGACTGGACTGCAACAGGCCATCCAGACCGATCCGCAGGCGCATCGCGCCTTCATCCGGACCGAAACGCCCTTTGGCTTCGATTGTCTGCCGGCCGGTGAGGACCCGCACAACCCCGCCGACCTTCTCGAACGTGCGGCGTTCCGCGATCTGATCCGGGCTCTGAAGGCGGAGTACGATGTCATCCTGATCGACACGCCGCCTCTGCTGATGTTCCCCGATGCGCGCTCGGTCTCCGAAGTCGCGTCTCACACACTGATGGTCACCTGCTTCGACCGGACACCGAAGTCGGCCCTGAGAGAGGTGGTCGCGCTACTGCCCGCCCCGGTGCTTTCCGGCCTGACGGTCGCGCTGAACAAGACGCTGTTCACCACCGGCGCCCGCTTCGGCGCACCCGAGAACCGGTCCGCCTATTGATCGTCGAGCGCGCGCGCCGCGCTCTCGGGTGCCGCCGCGACCGGCCCTATAGCCATTGCAAGGCATCGGCCCCGACCGCATCGAGCGTCCGGATGCCCATGAGCTCCAGCGTGTCCCCGGTCTCGAAGGTAAAGACGACACCCCGGGCGCAAACCTGCCCGTACTGATCGTAAAGCGCCTGCAGGCCTTGGATCTCGCCCGAAACCAACCCTCTCTCGAGCAGGAGCACGTCTCCGTCGCCCGCCTCGAAATCCTTGATCCGGTCATGACCGCCGCCGACCCGGAGGCAGAAACTGTCCGCCCCATGACCGCCCGAAAGCACGTCGTCTCCGTCGCCGCCATCAAGCGTGTCGTCGTTGCGCTGACCCACCAGCAGATCGTCTCCGCCGCCTCCGAGCAGATGATCCTCGCCGGAATTCCCGAAGAGGATGTCGCGGTCATCACCGCCCGCGATCGTGTCCTGCCCTGCCCCACCCCAGATCCAGTCGCGCCCCGCGCCGCCATCGATCTGGTCGTTTCCGTCATTGCCGCTGATCTCATTGTCGAGAGCGTTGCCGACAACCCGGTCATCTCCGCTCCCGAGAACAAGGTTTTCGATCTCTGTCCCCTCGGCAATCGCAAGCGCCCCGGTCCGGCCCCGAATGTCGGAAAAGGCGCCGCCGTTCAGGTCGATATTGCTCGCGGCGGTCAACGGCGACAGGTTCAGCGTGTCGATGCCACCGCTGTCATAAATCGTGAAGACAAAGGCCCGCCCCGAGCCAAGCGCCTCTGCATTGCCCGCAAGAAAGCTCTCGAAGGCAAGATCGAGATAGGTCCCGAATTCGGACCCATGCCCCCAAACGGTGTCTCCGGCGGTGACGCCACCGTCGGAGGGCGCACCGTAGAGAGACTGGATCGCGACGATATCCGCCTGCATCGGGGTGATCGGCAGGCCATAGCTTGCGTCAACGCTCGTGTTCTCCTGCTGGCTGAAATAGGACATCACCGACATCTGCCAGCTGTCGTTCGAAAAGGTCTGATCGACCCCGTACGTGGCCGAGGAATCGTAATTGCCCTGATGCCCGAGCCCGAGCGCGTGGCCGATTTCGTGGAGATAGGCCAGCATGCTGTAGCTGTTGAGCGCGGTGCCATTCCGCGCGAGCCAGTTGCTGGAGATGTTCAGCTCGGCATCGAGGATGGTCGCGCCCCAGAGATCCGTAAGCGTATACGCACCGGCCGCCGCGTCCGAGAAGGTGATCTGCCCGCCGCTCGCGACCTCGACGAATTCGATATTTGCGACCATTTCCCAGGCCTCGAGCGCCCACCGCGCAAGCTGCTGCCCTTCTGCGGTGAGCCCCGCAAGACTGACCTCGATCCGGTTGCTCTGGGACAGATCGAAGGCACGCTGATCGCGCCCGGTCTCCTCCCAGTAGCCGTCGACGAGGTAATCCGCGAGCGCCGCGACCGAAGCTTCCGTCCCGACATGCGCCGCCGCCCCAGCATCGGTGTCGACACTGAGGCGGTAAGTCCCGGTGAGACTGTCCCGATACGACCCGACGGCGATGAAATAGGTTCCGCTGACGGACACCGTGAGATTGATCTCGGCATCGTAGCCATGGGTGCCATCATCGTTGCGGGCGATCAGGTGACCGGCGGCGTCATAGACCGAGAGGGTGCCGTCCTGAAGCGTCCCGCCGCCGCCCCAGTAGCCATATTGGGAAATCTGGTAGGAGCTGTCGGCCTCCAGCGTCACCGCGATGTAATCCCGGTCTCCCGGGCGGGCGAGGGTGCCGTGAAAGCTCCCTCCGACGGGCAACCGATACAGGGTCTCCAGCCGGTCAGGCGCATCGGCGCTTTCGAAGATTTCGGCGCCGGCGATACGCAAGTGATCCGCCAGCGGGTGTCGCTGGGGATCGAAAACGGTTGTCGCGGCACAAAGCTCACACATCCTGCGCTTTCCTTTCACAGTCAGGAGGCCGGTGCCCGTACCTGGCCCGACCTAGCGCCCCCGCCGGGGCTGACGATGTTGCGAGACTGTGGTGAAAACGCGTCGCCCCTATGGGACAACCTTGGCAGATGCCGCGAAGACACAGGATCCTGCCCTGCTCTCCTGGCGCCGGGGATGCCTGACGCCCGCCGGCAGCGGACATGGACGGCCGAGATGGTCATCGCTCGAGCTGCGAAGGACAGCGCGGAAACCTGCGCGAGGCAGCCGTCCTGCCTGCGGTGCTTCCGGCGCGGACGGCCGTTAGCGTGGCTCCTAGCCGGGTGTGCTGGCGCCCAGCATTGCTTGTGAAAGATTCGGCGCAATGCGTTTCTTCAGGGTGATCGTCACCATCCCCTTTTGCGCCCTTCCGCCTCCCTCCTGATGGATCTCGACGACCTCCTGCGCCTCGAGCAGCGGCGTCAGGTCAAGCTCCCGCTGCATCTGGGTCAGGAGAACACGGTTGTCCTGAAGCCGCAGGTTCCACTGGTGCAGCCCCTGGTAGCTACCACAATCCGCCTCGTCGGGATGGAAGCTCAGGATCAGTCCACCGCCAATCCTGCAAAGGCTGAGCAGGTTGTAGAGGCCCAGAAGCGGATCCATCGAGTGATCCAGAGCATTGCGGCACCAGACGACGTCGAACCGCTCCTGCCCCATCGTCTCGAGGGCCGTCTCGAAATATCCCTCCACCGGCCGGGGAACGCCCGCGACCCCGGCTTCGTCGAGCAGGGCGTTGTACTGATTGGCCAGAGGATCGACCAGCGTGAGCCGTACGTCGCGCGTCTCGCATTGATATCCGAGAATGCTGAGCGGACCGGATCCGATATCGAGGATCTCTGCCGGGGTGTCGCCGGGCAGGTCCAAATCGTCCAGCAAGTCGCGAACCGCATCGAGCAGGGGGGCGGCGGGATCGACACGGCGCTGAAAATCCTCGGGCCACTTGCCACCTCGGGTTCTGATCCAATGCCCCCAGAACCCGGTTTCATCGGTCGCGCGGACTGTCCAGGCATCCTTGTCCATCTTGGGGAGCAGTGTCTCTGTCATCATCGTTCCCGTATTTCCCTCGCCGGTCCCGCCACAGGCCTGTGACCTTGGACATGTCTACGATGGAGCAGACACCAACGCATCTCATCTGGCAACAGGACGCCATGGCTTTCTTTTGAGTGACGTAGGTCGCGTGTCTGATCGCAGAGCAGAAGGGCAAGCCACGCAGCGTGGCCATCCTTCAGGATGCCAGGGATCTGCCCGTTGCTGAAGCGGCTCTCCGCATCACCTGCCTTCTCGTTTAGAGACCGGACAAAGGTCTAACCGCAAACTGTTCTGGGTAGCCCTTGAGGACGCAAGCAAAAGGGCCTGGCGGGGTTAACCGGCCAGGCCCTTTGTATCGTTGGTTGCGGGAGTAGGATTTGAACCTACGACCTTCAGGTTATGAGTTTGATTCACGGCTTTACGCCAGATTACCACGCTCAACGCTGACCTCCACCAAAATACTGAGAGACACCGATATTTCTGGACGGTGCTTACGCTGTAGCGCCATCAATCCTGCATGGATTACGCCGCCTTCTGCTTCCATCATGCTTCCATGAGCCAGAACGGGCGGCCCTTTCAGGAGATGGATGGAATGCCCAAACTGACCAAGCGCAGCGTCGAGAAGCTCAAACTCCGCGACAAGGATTATCTCGTCTTCGACAGCGAGGTGAACGGCTTCGGGGTCCGCATCATGCCCTCGGGCAAGCGGTCCTATTTGGTCCAGTATCGCAGCGGCGGGCGTACGCGCCGGATCGCCATCGGTCAGCATGGCGCGGTCACGCTCGAAGCAGCCCGCAAGCGGGCCAAGGAATTGCTCGGCGCGGTCGCGTCGGGGCAGAACCCTGCGGAGGTCATCGCTCAGGCGCGTGGCGCTCCCACGCTTGCCAGTGTCGGGGCGCGGTTCCTGCGCGATCATGTGGCGACGCATTGCAAGGCCAGCACCGCGAAGGAGTATCGGCGGGCACTCGAACTCTTTGCCTATCCAGCTCTCGGCAATCTCCGGATCATCGATGTAACGCGGGCGGATATCGCGCGACTGCACCACGCCCACCGCGACATTCCCTATCAGGCCAACCGGACGCTCGGAGTACTGTCGAAGCTATTCACGCTCTGCGAGGTCTGGGAGTTGCGCCCGGATGGCTCGAACCCCTGCCGCCATGTGCCGAAGTACCGCGAAGAGAAGCGTGAGCGGTTCTTGTCGGGGGACGAATTGCAGCGGCTCGGCCGGACGCTCACACGGCTTCAGGAAGAAGGGCAGGAGAGCGCCCATGTCATCGGAGCCTTCCGGCTGCTGGTGCTGACGGGCTGCCGCCTCAAAGAGATTCAACATCTACGCTGGGGATGGGTTACGGCGCGGCATCTGGAACTGCCGGACAGCAAGACAGGTGCGCGGCGCATCATCCTGCCCCCTGCGGCGCGGATCGTGCTGGATGCCCTGCCCCGCCCCGATGGCAACCCCTTCGTCTTCGTAGGTCAGATCGACGGCCAGCCTCTCAGCGACCTGCAGAAGCCTTGGCGGCGCATTCGGAAGGAAGCGGCTCTTGAGGATGTGCGCATCCACGATCTGCGCCACACCTACGCCTCCATCGCAGTGATGAGTGGGATGCCGATCCAGATGGTAGGCAAGCTGCTCGGACATGCCCAGTTGCAGACCACGATGCGTTACGCGCATCTTGCCGATGATCCGGTGCTGATGGCGGCGGAACGGAATGCGGCGATGTTGAGCGGAGCGATGGCAGGTCATGGAGCATGAGGGAGCGAGAAACACGGTCCACAAGCTGTTCGAGAATTGCGGTGTGCTCTCGCTGAAGGAAGGCTTCAGGGCGTTCGAAGAAAGCAAGGACCGGTCGTCGAATTGGCGCTTCCAGAGCTTCGGCGAAGCCGCCGTAAAGGAATTCCGTTCCAACGGCTTCGACCTTACCTCGGTCCTCAATTTTGTTTCCTATCTGCGATCTCGACGGCGCGGGCAGACCGATCCTGTCGAAATCATGCGGGCCAGCTTCCAGCGCGATCTGAGTGCCGGCCAGATTGAGGCCATCGGCCATGAACTGCATGTGCCTGAAGGTGGTGGCCAGCCCTATCGTCGGGAAGAAGATCTGCCGGTGCTGATCCCTCGGGAAGTCTGGGCGCATGGGGTCCTTGATTGGGGCAGGGCGGAGGTCACCGGAACGGGCTTCGCCTTTACCTATGTCCGCATCCTGATGCCGTTCAATTCCTGGCTGGTCCGCGATCACTCGTACCAGATCGATCCGCTTCCGGAGTTGCGCCCCTTCCGACATTCGGATGAGCGTCTTGCCTTTCTCGGCCTCTCTGCCGGTTCACCTCAGGTCGAAGCACGCGACAATGGGCCGAAACCGAAGCGCGGTCGCAGGACCAGAAAGGCAGAAATCATCCAAGCCTATCATGAGATTGAAAAGAACCCCGACTTGACACGCAACCAGCTTGCCCATGAGGTCCGTGTCCGCAGCAAGGAAATCCTCGGTCAGAACACCGATGACGGCCTGAGCGAC
>NZ_JBYNAH010000347.1:0-3140 GCF_059781815.1 Salipiger sp.
CCGTCGCCACATGCGCCTTGGGATAGAGGCTGCGCACCAGTTCGAGCGTCTTGCCGCTGTCGACCAGGTCGTCGATGATCAGGATCCCCTCGCCGTCGCCCACAAGCGCCGCGTCGGGCGATTTCAGCACCTGCGCCTCGCGCCGCTGGTCGGCCTTGCCGCCGCCCGAGTGGTAGCTCTTGACGCTGATCGTATCGACGGTGCGGATGTCGAGCTCGCGGGCGATGATCATCGCCGGGGCCATGCCACCGCGGGTGATCGCCACAACCGCCTTCCAGCCGCCATCCTCGGGGCCGTGGCCCTGGAGCCGCCAGGCCAGCGCCCGCGCGTCGCGGTGCAGCTGGTCCCAGCTGACGTGAAAGCCCTTTTCATGCGGCAGAAGGTCGTTGGTCATGCGAGCTCCTCCTCAGCCCTTGGTGATGTCCGGCGCGTCGACCGCCTTCATCCCGACAACATGGTAGCCCGCATCGACGTGATGCGTCTCGCCGGTCACGCCCGCGCCGAGATCCGACAGCAGGTAGAGCGCCGAGCCGCCGACATCGTCGATGGTCACGTTGCGGCGCAGCGGCGAGTTGTACTCGTTCCACTTCATGATGTAGCGGAAATCGCCGATGCCCGAGGCGGCCAGCGTCTTGATCGGGCCGGCGGAAATCGCGTTGACGCGGATGCCGTCCTTGCCGAGATCCTCGGCGAGATATCGCACCGAGGCCTCGAGCGCCGCCTTGGCCACGCCCATGACGTTGTAATGCGGCATGATGCGCTCGGCGCCGTAATAGGTGAGGGTGATCGCCGAGCCGCCATTGGTCATCACCTTCTCGGCCCGCTGCATCACCGCGGTGAACGAGTAGACCGAGATGTCCATGGTCAGCGCGAAATTGCCGCGGCTGGTATCGACATAGCGGCCGCGCAGCTCGTTCTTGTCGGAGAAGCCGATGGCGTGGACGATGAAGTCGATGCTGTCCCAGCGCTCTTTCAGGGCGTCGAAGAGCCCGTCGATCGAGGCCTCGTCGCCGACGTCGCAGGGCAGGACGATGTCGCTGCCAAGTTGCGCGGCAAGCGGATCGACGCGCTTCTTCAGGGCGTCGCCCTGATAGGAGAAGGCGAGCTCGGCGCCGGCGTCGTGCAGGGCCTTTGCGATGCCCCAGGCGATCGATTTGTCGTTGGCGAGGCCCATGATCAGGCCGCGCTTGCCCGCCATCAGAGTGTTTGACATTTCCTATCTCCGCCCGGCATTTCTGTTTCCGAAACCCTTTAGGGCAAGCCCGGAACGGCTTCAAGGGTTTGCGCTGTCATCGCAGGTGAAGGAGAACCGATATGTCCGACCGCACAGGGATCTTCGCGGGAGACGATCCGTTCGCGATTGCCCGCAGCTGGCTGGCCGAGGCCGAGACCACCGAGCTCAACGATCCCAACGCCATCGCGCTGGCCTCGGTCGATCCCGAGGGGCTGCCCAATGTCCGGATGGTCCTGCTGAAAGAGATCGAGGCGGATGCCTTCGTCTTCTACACCAATTACGAGAGTGCCAAGGGGCAGGAACTTGCCGAGAGCGGCAAGGCTGCTTTCGTGATGCATTGGAAGTCGTTGCGCCGTCAGATACGGGTGCGCGGCACTGTCACGCGTGAGGATGGGCCGCAGGCGGATGCGTATTACAACAGCCGCTCGCTGAAATCCCGCCTCGGGGCCTGGGCGTCGCGCCAGTCGCAGCCCTTGTCGTCGCGCGCCGCCTTGATGGCAGATGTGGCCAAGATCACCGCAACCCACGGACCGATGCCCAAGCGCCCGCCGTTCTGGGGTGGCTTCCGGATCGCCCCATTGGAGATCGAGTTCTGGGCTGATGGCGCCTTCCGGTTGCATGATCGATTCACGTGGCGTCGGCGGTCCATTGCCGATGCCTGGAGCGTCGAACGGCTCAACCCGTGAATTTCACGTCACGTGAACTGCACAGCTTTGCAAATATAAGTTGAGTGGGCTTGCAATTGCTGCCCTGCCTGTCGCAAGAGAGAGACGGGGATACGCATGACGACCAATGGAAACACAGTTGACACAGCATGACGAAGAGACGTTTGGCGTTCTCGGGAAGGTAAAGTGGTTCGATCCCGTTAAGGGATTTGGCTTTGTAATCGCCGATGAAGGTGGGCCCGATATCCTGCTTCATGCGAACGTGCTGCGCAATTTTGGCCAGAGCTCAGTGGCCGATGGAGCACGAATCGAGGTGGCGGCGCAGCGCACGGAACGTGGCATTCAGGCCACCGAAGTGCGCAAGATCGAACCGCCCGAGGCTCCGGCGGGCGCACCGCTCGCGGATTTCGAGGATGTCGATCCGGAAGTGATGCGCGCGGCACCGCTCGAGCCGGCGCGGGTCAAATGGTTCGACAAGGCAAAGGGCTTTGGCTTTGCCAACGTGTTCGGCCGTTCGGACGATGTCTTTATTCACATCGAAGTGCTGCGTCGCTCCGGCCTTGCGGACCTTCAGCCCGGGGAAGCGCTTGCAATCCGTGTGATAAACGGCAAGCGTGGCCAAATGGCCACCGAGGTAAATGCATGGGAAGCCGCACTTTCTCCGTCCTGACAGTCTTGGTTGCCGCCCTTCTGGGCGGCCCGCTTCCTGCCCAGTCCTGCCGTGACGATGCCGTCTGGCTGCGAGGCGACTGGGGCAGCGTGCGCCTGCGCGTCGAGCTTGCCGACGATCCCGAGGAGCGCGCGCAGGGCCTGATGTTCGTCGAGCAGATGCCGCCCGGCGCGGGGATGCTCTTTGTCTACGAGGCCGAGCGCCCGACCGCCTTCTGGATGAAAAACACGCTCATCCCGCTCGACATGATCTTTGCCGACGCGCAGGGCCGGGTGGTCAAGGTGCACTCGATGGCGATTCCGCATGACGAGACGCCGATCCCGAGCGGCGGTCCGGTGCAATACGTGCTCGAGATCAACGGCGGCATGGCGGCGCAGCTCGGCATCGCCGAGGGCAGCGAGATGATGCATCCCGCGATCACCGGAGATCCTGCCTGGCCCTGCGAGTAGCAGGGCTCGGTGAATTCACCCTTTTCAATCTTCGGGCTTGGCTTTATGCGGAGCCTGTCGGGGCGTAGCGCAGCCTGGTAGCGCGTCTGTTTTGGGTACAGAAGGTCGTGAGTTCGAATCTC
>NZ_JBYNAH010000060.1:0-4259 GCF_059781815.1 Salipiger sp.
AACAGTCAAGATCGACCTGCCAGCCAGATCCGCGCCAGCCGTCATTTCCCAGACATCTGCCGAAGGACCGGACTGGCCGCATGAGCACCCCGATCGACACCCCCACCCCTTCCGCGATTCGCGCCGCGCTGGCCGAGGCGCCCAAGCTGCGCAGCCGCGACCTCGCCCCCCAGCTTCAGATCTCCGAAGCCGAGCTCCTCGCCGCGCAGACCGGCCATGGCGTGACCCGGATCGACGCCAATCCCGACCTGCTGATGCCCGCCGCCGAGACGCTTGGCGAGGTTATGGCGCTGACCCGCGTCGAGGCGGCGGTGCATGAGAAAGTCGGGCGATACGGCAATTACCATTCCGGCCCGCATGCCTCGATGGTGCTGAACGAGGCCATCGACCTGCGCATCTTCCCCAGGCATTGGGTGCATGGCTTCCTCGTCGAGCAGGAGGCCGAACACGGGCTGCGGCGCAGCCTGCAGGTCTTCGACGCCGCTGGCGACGCGGTGCACAAGATCCACCTGCGCGAGGGCTCGGACCTCGCCGGCTGGACCGCCCTGAAGGAGACGCTGGCCACCGGCGACAGCTCCGACCGGATCGAGGTTCGCCCGCGCGAGCCCGTCGAGGCGGCCAAGGCCGACCCGGCGAAGCGCGAGATCCTGCGCAAGGAATGGGCCCGACTCACCGACACCCACCAGTTCCTGCGCCTGTGCTCCAAGCTCAGGATGAACCGGCTCGGCGCCTACCGCATCGCCGGCGCGCCCTTTGTGCGCGCGCTCAACCCGATAGCGGTCGACACCATGCTCGAGGCGGCGCGCGACCGCGAGACCGGCATCATGCTCTTCGTCGGCAATCGCGGCTGCATCCAGATCCATTCCGGCCCGATCCACAGCCTCAAACCGATGGGGCCGTGGCAGAACATCATGGACCCCGGCTTCAACCTGCACCTGCGCCGCGACAAGGTCGCCGAGCTCTGGGCGGTCGAGAAGCCGACCCAGCGCGGACCGGCGCTCTCGGTCGAGGGCTTCGATGCCGAGGGCGGGCTGATCTTCCAGTGCTTCGCCATCGGCAAGGAGGGCAACGATCACCGCCCCGCCTGGCGCGAGATCGTCGAGGCGCTGCCCGCCCGCGAGGGGGTGCCCGCATGAGACGCCGCTCCTTCTCCGCCATCGCCGCCAGCTCGGCCATCTATCTTGCCTTCGGGGTGCTCGGCGCCGTGCTCAGCCCGGCCCAGGCCGCCCGCGGCGAGGCCGACACGCTGGCGATCGGCGGCTCGGTGACCGAGATCGTCTACGCGCTTGGCCAGGAACACCGCCTGGTCGCTCGCGACACCACCTCGACCTACCCGCCCGAGGCCACCGCCCTGCCCGATGTCGGCTACATGCGCGCGCTCTCGCCCGAGGGCGTGCTCTCGGTCGGCCCCGACCTGATCGTCTCCGAAGAAGGCGCCGGCCCGCCCGAGACGCTCGCCGTGCTCGAAGAGGCCGCGATCCCCTTCATCACCGTGCCCGGCGGGTTCTCCGCCGAAGGCGTCGCCGCCAAGATCCGCGCGGTGGGCGAAGCGCTCGACGCCACGGAGGCCGCCGAGGATCTGGCCGAGACGGTCGCGGCAGAGATCGAGGCCGCCTCCGCCCACGCCGCGAAACACGCCGGAGCGCCCAAGCGCGTGCTCTTCGTGCTCTCGGCACAGGGGGGGCGGCTGATGGGCGCGGGCGACGACACCGGCGCCGCCGCGATCATCGAGCTGGCCGGAGGGGTGAACGCGCTTCAGGGCGTCTCGGGCTACAAGCCGCTCTCCGACGAGGCCGCCACCGCGAGCGCGCCCGACGTCATCCTGATGATGGACCGCTCCGGCGATCACGGGGCGAGCGCCGAGGAGCTTTTCGCCCTGCCCGCCCTCGCCGTGACGCCCGCTGCCGAGACCCGTGCGCTGATCAAGATCGACGGGCTGAAGCTGCTGGGCTTCGGCCCCCGCACCGGCGCGGCGGTCGCCGAGCTCTCCGCCGCGCTCTACGGCGAGTGATCCCATGGTCGCGCTCACCGATCCCTCCTTGCACCACGCCGCACCGCCCGACCGGCTGGCCCGCGCCCGCCGCCTGCACCTGTGGCTGGCGCTGGGGCTGGTGGCGATCTCGCTTGCCAGCCTCACCGTCGGCGCCACCGGCGTGCAGCTCATCGACGTGGCGAGGAGCCTCGCAAGAGGCGAGGAGCTCTCCCGCATGGAAAAGGTCGTCCTGCTCGACATCCGCCTGCCCCGGCTGGTGATGGGGCTGGCGGTGGGCGCGGCGCTCGCGGTCTCTGGCGCGGTGATGCAGGGGCTGTTCCGCAACCCGCTGGCCGATCCCGGCATCGTCGGCGTCAGCGCCGGCGCCGGGCTCGGGGCGATCCTCGCCATCGTCCTCGGGAGCCTGCTGCCCCCGGCCCTGCTCGGCCTCGCAGGCGCGCATCTCGTCCCCCTCGCCGCCTTCCTCGGCGGCTGGATCAGCACGCTCTTGCTCTACCGCGTCGCCACCCGGCGCGGCCAGACCTCGGTGGCCACCATGCTGCTCGCCGGCATCGCGCTGGCGGCGCTCTCGGGCGCGGTCTCGGGCGTGCTGGTCTACCTGGCCGACGACAGCCAGCTGCGCGACCTGACCTTCTGGGGCCTCGGCTCGCTGGCCGGCGCCAGCTGGACCAAGCTTGCAGCCGCGCTGCCGATCCTGCTGATCGCGATGGCCGGCGCCATGCTGCTCGGCCGCGCGCTCAACGCGCTGGCGCTCGGCGAGGCCATCGCCGCCCATATCGGCATCCCCGTGCAACGCATGAAGCGCCTCGCCATCCTCTGCGTCGCCGCCGCCACCGGCGGGGCAGTGGCGGTCTCAGGTGGCATCGGCTTCATTGGCATCGTGGTGCCGCACCTGCTGCGCCTCGCCTCCGGCCCGGACCACCGCGCGCTCTTGCCCAACGCGGCCCTTCTGGGCGCGTCCCTCCTCGTCGGCGCCGACATGATCTCGCGCAGCGTCGTGGCCCCCGCAGAGCTGCCCATCGGCATCGTGACGGCGGTGCTCGGCGCGCCGGTCTTCCTGTGGATCCTGCTGCGGCAGCGCGGCGTGGTGGACCTGTGATGCTGGAGGCCCATGACATCACCGTCCGCCTCGGACGCCGCGAGATCCTGCAGGGCGTCCGCTTCACCGCCGAACCCAGCCAGCTCACCGCCATCTGCGGCCCCAACGGCTCGGGCAAGACGACCCTCTTGCGCGCCATGACCGGCGATCTGCCCTACACCGGCAGCGTCACCCTCAACGGCCAAGACATCGCCCGCCTGCAACCATGGGAGCTCGCGGCGATGCGCGGCGTGCTGCCCCAGGCCTCGGCGCTGGCCTTTCCCTTCACCGTGCTCGAAGTCGTCGAGATCGGCCTCTCCCGCGGCCGCGCCGCCGGGCAATCCCGCGCCGCGCTGCAGGCCTTGGCCCGGGTCGACCTCGCCCATCACGCCGGGCGCCCCTACCAGTCGCTCTCGGGCGGCGAGCAGCAACGCGCCCAGCTCGCCCGCGTGCTGGCGCAGGTCGGTGCCCCCATCGAGGAAGGCTCCCCGCGCTGGCTGTTCCTCGACGAGCCGGTCTCGGCGCTCGACATCGCGCACCAGCTCGAGGTGATGCAGATCGCCCGCGACTTCGCCGATGCCGGCGGTGGCGTCGTGGCGGTGATGCACGATCTCAACCTCACCGCCATGTTCTCCGACCGCATCTCGCTTCTGGCAGCGGGCCAGGTAGAGGCCGCCGGCACCGTGGCCGAGGTGATGACCTCTGAAACGCTTTCCCGCGCCTATGGCTGCCAGCTTCGCGTCGGCGCCGCACCGCCCCCCGGCACCCCCTTCCTGCTGCCCCAAGCCGCGCGGCTCGCGGCGGAATGACCCCGAAAGGACCCCAGACATGTATCTGGCAATGAACCGCTTCACCGTCCCGAGCGAAAACGCCGCCGATTTCGAGGCGCTCTGGCTCAGCCGCGACAGCAAGCTGCACGAGAACCCCGGCTTCGTCGAATTCCACATGCTGAAAGGCCCTGAGGAGGAGGGCACAATCCTCTACGCCTCGCACACGGTCTGGGAAAGCGAGGACCATTTCCGCGCCTGGACCCGCAGCGACAGCTTCCGCGCCGCCCATGCCCGCGCCGGCGACACCCGCAAGCTGCATTCCGGCGCTCCGCGCTTCGAGGGCTTCACCGCGATCCAGAAGATCGCCATGCCGGCATAGCCAAGCGCCGCACCTCTTTCAGGAAGCGCAGCTCCCCCA
>NZ_JBYNAH010000060.1:4269-23394 GCF_059781815.1 Salipiger sp.
TTTTCTTTTTTTCTTCTTTTTTGGGGGGGGGGGGGGGGGCCCCCCCCCCCCCCCCCCCCCGGCCCCACGCCGGCCAGAGGCAGCACGACCACCAAGCGCCCCGCCCCAACCAACCAACCGGCTCATCCTCGCAACAATGCCGCCACATGCGCCGGCCCCTCGGGGCGGATCCCGTTCGGGTTCAGCGCCTTGATCGAGTAGTACCCGCGGGTGATGTGATCCATGTTCACCGTGCCCTGCACCCCGGGCAGATCCAGGATCCGAGCCAAGTAGGCCGAAAGCCGGGGATAATCGGCGATCTGCCGGCGGTTGGTCTTGAACAGCCCGTGATAGGCGGCATCGAACCGGATCAGCGTCACGAAGGTCCGCAGGTCAGTCTCGGTCAGCCGATCGCCGAACAGATACCGCCCCTCGAGCCGCGCCTCCAGCTCGTCGAGCATCGCAAAGACCCCCTCGACCGCCTCGTCATAGGCCGCCTGCGAGGAGGCGAAGCCGGCCTTGTAGACGCCGTTGTTGAGCAGGTCGTAGATCCGCGGGTTGAGCGCGTCGATCTGCTCGGCCAGATCGTCCGGGTAGAGCCGCAGATCGGACGGCACGAGCCCCTCGAAGGCGGTGTCGAACATGCGCAGGATATCGGCGCTTTCGTTGTTGACCATGACGTTGCGCTGCATGTCCCAGAGCACCGGCACCGTGGCGCGCCCGGTGAAGCCGGGATCGGCGCGGGTATAGAGCTGGTGCATGTACTCGGCCTCGAAGAGCGGGTCCTCGTGGGCCCCGTCATAGCCGCCAAAGCGCCAGCCCTGGTCGGTCAGGCTCGGGTTCACCACGGTGACCGGGATGATCTCCTCAAGCCCCTTGAGCGTGCGCGCCATCAGGGTGCGCGAGGCCCAGGGACAAATATAGGCCACGTAGAGCCGGTAGCGCCCGGCCTCGGCGGCAAAGCCGCCCTCGCCGGTGGGGCCGGCGCTGCCGTCCGGGGTGATCCAGTTGCGGAAGGACGAGACCTGCCGCACGAAGCGGCCCTTGCCGTCGGCCTTCTGCACCGGCTGCCAGTCCTTGATCCATTTGCCGTTCACGAGCATGTCGGGTCTCCTTTCGGGAGGTCAGTAATAGATGAAGCTGCGCATCGAGACCGAACCGAGGTCGATGGCATCGTTCATGAAAAGCAGGCTGTCGCGCGCATCCGCCGCCCCGGCCACGGTGAGCGAGGGCAGGTAGTGATCGACGCTGGGATGCGCCATGCGGAAGAGCTGGCCCATGCCGGCGCGATCGGTGAGCGCGCCCAGGTCGCCCTGCTCGAGCCGCTCGGCGAAGAAGCTGTCGAATTCCTCGGCCCAGTCATGCGCCGCGCCGCCGCCCCAGCGCAGGGCGCGCAGGTTGTGCACGACGTTGCCCGAGCCCAGGATCAGCACGCCACGGTCGCGCAGCCCGCGCAGGGCCTGGCCGATGGCCACGTGCTCGGAGAGATCGGCCTTCATGTCGATGGAAAGCTGGAACACCGGCACGTCGGCCTCGGGGTAGAGGAATTTCAGCACCGACCACGCGCCGTGATCGAGCCCCCAGGTGTCGTCGCCCTCGGCGTGGTGGCTGGCGAGGATCGAGACCACTTCGGCCGCCACCTCCGGCGCGCCCGGCGCCGGGTATTGCTCGCGGAAGAGCTCCTGCGGGAAGCCGTAGAAATCGTGGATGGTCTCGGGCCGCGCGGTGACATTGACCAGGGTCGAGCCCTTGGTCATCCAATGCGCCGAGACCACAAGGATGGCCTGCGGGCGGGGCAGGTTCTGGCCGAGCTTGGCCCAGCTGCGGGAATAGGCGTTGTCCTCGATGGCGTTCATCGGGCTGCCGTGGCCGAGAAAGACCACCGGCATGCGGTCGGAGGCTTTCAGGCCGTCCTTCAGCTTTTGCAGTTGTTGCGAGATGCCCATGGCATGTCTCCTTGGCAGGCAGTGTCGGAAAGACCGCCGCGCCGATCCTGCGGCACGGCGGCGGATCTTGAAAGCGGAGACGGCTCAGCGCCGGCCGAGCGGCCAGAGCGCGTGGGCGCCGTCGCCGATCAGCGCGAGCGCCGCCATCACCGCGGCCCACATCACCGGGTACTCCCAGCCGCCGCCGGCATTGGACCAGCCAAAGCCGTTGGCCCAGTGGGCGGTGATCGCGGCGCCAAGAAGCACCGGCACCGAGACCAGCGCCACGAGGCGCGTCGCGAGCCCGAGGATCAGCGCGAGCCCGCCCACGATCTCGAACAGCATGGTGGCAATGCCGAGCCAACCCGGCAGGCCGAGGCTCTCGAAGAAGCCGGCGGTGCCGGCGGGGGTGAAGACGAAGAGCTTGGTGAGCCCGTGAGCGACGAACAGGCCCCCCGTGGTGGCCCGCATGAGGAGCGCGCCGTAAGCGACTGTGTTTGTATTGGTCATTTGATCTGGTCCTTGTCTCTTGCCGGGGAGGCCGGGGGTCTCCTGCGGGCCGCGCCGGCGTCGGTCTGTTGCGTTTCGATGAGCGGAAGATGCGCCTTGCACCGACGGAATGAAATGGCGATGATATGGAATGACCTTCCACGTTTTGTTCGGAATTATCTCATGGATCTGATCGACGGGCTGCGCGCCTTCACCGCCACCGCCGAGACCGGCTCCTTCACCGCCGCGGCGGACCGGATGGGGATCTCCAACCGGCTGACCTCAAAATACGTGGCCGAGCTCGAGGCGCGGCTGGGCGTGCGGCTGCTGAGCCGCACCACCCGGCGGGTCGGCGTCACCGCCTCGGGCGAGGCGCTCTTGGCGCGCGCCCCTGCCCTGCTCGACGATCTCGACGCGATGCTGGCCGAGGTCACCGAGGACGGGCGCGGCTTCGCCGGCACGCTGCGCATCTCCGCCCCCGTCACCTTCGGCGAGAAATACGTGCAGGGCATGCTGGCCCGCTTCGCCGCGCCACACGAGGCACTTGTGGTCGATCTTCGCCTGACTGACGCCTATGTCGATCTCGCAAGCGACGGCATCGACCTCGCCTTCCGCGTCGGCGAGGGCGCCGTCACCGCGCTGAAGCGGCGCCGGCTCGGGGCGTTGCGCAGCCGCGTGGTGGCGAGCCCGGACTACCTCGCGCAGCACGGCACGCCCGAAAGCCCGGCGGATCTTGCCGCCCATGCCTGCATCGCCGACACCAACCGCGCCGATCCGGCGCAGTGGGTGTTCACCAGCGACGGCGCGGAGATTTCCGTGCGGGTGCCCTCGCGCTTCCGGGTCAACAGCGCGCAGGTGGCGCGCGACCTCGCCGTCGCCGGTCAGGGCATCGCCTTCTGCCCCACCTTCGTGCTGGGCGACGATCTCGAGACCGGTCGGCTGGTGCCGCTGCTCGAGGCCTATGACAGCCCCGCCCGCGCGATCAGCGCGGTCTGGCTCGAGGGCCGCACCCTGCCACGCAAGGTGCGCGCGCTGATCGATTTCGCGGTGGAGGACGCGCGCCGCTCCGGTCTGGGCTGAGGCCCCGGCCCGACGCGCGGGGCGATGGCGTCGGCGGCGGCGATGCTCTAGACAGGCGGCAACGAGGGACCAACCAGATGACCAAACCGAAGCTCCTGATCCATATCGGCCACGGCAAGACCGGCTCGACCGCGATCCAGCGCATGCTGGATGTCAGCCGCGCGCCGCTCGAGCAGGCTGGCGTCGTGATGGCCGAGGCCGACGGCCACGCCAACCACCAGCAGATCTTCGCCTTCCTCACCGATCTGCCGAAGCAGAACCTGCCCGCCTACCAGGATGCCGAGCGCGAGATGGAGAAGGCGCGCAACGATGGCGCCCGGCTCTGGGATCGGCTGCAGTCGCGCATCGCGGCTGTGCAGCCGACGCTGGTCATCCTGAGCTGCGAGAACCAGTTCCGCCCCTACCCGCCCGAGGCCTTCGCGCGCATGAACGCCGCGCTCGCGCCGCTCTTCGACGACATCCGCGTCATGGCCTACCTGCGCGCGCCGGCCTCGTATTTCCTCTCCGCCGCGCAGCAGGATCTCAAGAAGCGCCCCGAGTTCGAGCTACCCTCGGCCAGCCGCTTCCGCGACACGCTCGAGCCCTGGGGACAGTTCGGCCCCGGCCCGATCGAGGTCCGGCGCTTTGCGCGCGACGCGCTCGAGGGCGGCGACGTGGTGACCGATTTCATCGCCCGAGACCTGCCGATGATCGACCCCGCCGCCCTGCGCCGCGGCCCCGATGACGAGAACGAGACCGTGAGCCCGGAGGCGATGGAGGTGCTGCAGCAGTATTTCCGCGGCCAGATCCGCGCTCCGCACCGCCATTACGACCGCCGCCCGCAGCGCTTCAAATGGCTGGTGCGGCACGCGGATGCCGCGGTGCCGGGCCAGCGCAAGCCGCAGCTTCTGCCCGGGCTGCGCGAGGTGATCGAGGCGCGTTGCACCGATCTCGACTGGTTGGCCGAGACCCACGGTCTGCGCTTCCCCGAAATCGGCGCGCCCGCAATGCCGCGCGCCGAGGCCGAGGCGCGCCACGCGGCGCTGCGCGACGTGGCGCAGATCTGCACCGTCGATGCCCCGCGCAAGCAGGCGCTGCTCGACGAGATCGCCCGCCGGGCCCGGGCCGAAACCGGCCCGCTGGCCCGCATCCGTTCCATGTTCGGAGGCCGCTGATGCTGGCCCTCCAGAGGCAGTAATGCTGAGAAAAGATCAGGGGCTAAGGGCAGAACATTTCATCGGACGCGCCTAAACCGGTTCGTGAACCGTGAAACCGCCACGTTTCCGAGACACCGTCCTCGTGACGACGTCCATCCAATCCGCGACGCGTGATACGCGACACTCTACAGCTGCCGCTGTTTGCCTTCTCAGGATTGGTCGTCTTCGAATGCTCGACGAAGGTATGGCGGCCCCTCACGAAGACGACGCGGATCCATCCGATGTTGCACCAATTGCTCAATCCACCCGTGGTCACGCACCCGCGCTTGCATCACTTCACCCATGGTTCTGCAGTGCTGAGCCCAAGCGTCTCGCAATACCGCTGCATCAAGTTCTCTCCACTTCGAGTGCGTATTCCGATTATGAAGGGTCTTTATGTAAAGGGCTTTGGGGACGCGCCGGAGCTCTCCGAACAATGCTTGCTGCAAGGTCCAGGTCGAGTCGACGCAGAAGTTCGTCGGCCGGTTCTCACGCATCTTCAGAAGCGGCCAGTCTTCCGGGATACGACGCATGAGCCCACGGTAGCAGTATCCGTTGTACAGATGCTTCATGACATGGCTGAGGCGCTCGGATAAGCCGCCGCACACCTCGGTGGCCTTCAGCACACCGCTCGGAATTTGTAGATCACTATAGACAGAGAAGGCGCGGCTATCGGCCTCCAGGACCTCCAGGCACTCCTCGAGATAGTTCGGGAGGATCCAGTCATCATGTGGCAGCACCATGAAATATTTGCCCCGGGCCAGCTGCAAGGCAGCGTTGGTGTTGTTGACCCATCCCAACCTTTGCCTTTGATCGCGAACCTTTACCTTCGGATGGCCTCGGAAGCGCTCCAGATCTGGAGTTTCGATCCCGCCATCGTTCGAGACGACAACTTCGGTGTCTTCGACGGTTTGTCGAAGGGCATGATCCATGACATCGGAAATGAATGCTTGTGACCGATATGCCGGAATACAGATCGACACGAGAGGGCGGCGTTGCAGGATCTCGGCCATGATCAGACCCGCCCGAGTATCCGCCTCGCGCACTCATCCGCGCAACGCGCCGCAGAGGTGTACTTCGCGGTCTCGACGCTCCAGTAGCCCGGGGCAAGCTCGATGGGACCATGATCTTTCCGCTCATGAAGCAGGCTCGCGGGGTCATCGATATCCGTTCGCGCCCTCGCAGCGATAAAATCTCCAACCACCCGTGCCCTCCGCCAGTCAACATTGCGAACAACATCATGGTAGATGGGTTCAAGATTGGCATAGCCGCGCCAAGTGTTTTCGATCGCCGCCCGGGCGTCGCCTGTATCTGGCCGAGCGTCCGACTTCAGATCGGAGGAGCTGTAGCACATGCCCACCGGGTACCAGCTGCAATACAGCGCGTCCTCTCCTGCGTGATAGACGCTGTCACCGTAACTCCCCAATATCGCGGTGGAGTTCTTCGGAGGCCCGCCCGCAAGCACGTCAGAGGCATGATCGAGGACGACCGCGAATTTGTAGCGGTAAAACCATTCCGCTCCGTCGTGGAAGCCCGCCCTTGCATCCAGCTCACGCCTTGCTGCCCACGCACAATTTATGACCGTGTCGAACGGGCCCAAGGCTTTCTCCTCGCCTTCGATGTCAACAAACCAGCGCCCGCCGGCTGGGGACACTGCTGCGACGGAAGCCTCGGTTCTCACTTCAATGGACGGATGCGCGAACACGCTTCTCGCCAGGTGGCGTGCGATCAAACCTGGCCAGACGCCGCGTTCTGCGGTCTGAAACGCTCCGAGCATCTCTGGCCGCGCGCTTTCCGCTTCGTGAAACTCGTGCGCCTCGCTCTGTCCGAGATAGCTCACCCCCTCTGATCGCGTGCGCGCCTTCAAGTAGTCTGAAACGGATTTGAAGTGTCTCCGGATCGTCCCGAGATCGAGCATCGAGTTCTTGGGAACGAGATAATCGAAACTGTCGTACACGCTTTCAGCGAAATCCGCCGATGAGATCCAGCGTTCCAAGACCGGCCGAAAGACAAGCGCATCATCGACCATGCGCTTTGCGGTTCGAAAGGTCTGATCCGCGGCATAGACGAAGCCGAGGTGGATCTTGCCTTCATTGGCAAGCGATGCGCGCGTTATCAGATCCGCCGCCTTCTCGCAAAGAACAACCGACTTGCCGCTCTCGGCAAGCTCCATGGCGATCAGACAGCCCGTAAGTCCGCCGCCAATAACGCATATCGACACCAAATTCTCCCGCCACATCCGAAAAAGCGGAGGCTTCAATGCTGCGGCTTCAAAAAACGCTCAGAGGATCGTTCCTCCGTGCGCGAAACGTCCCCCAATCTCGCTGTCCGGTCAAGCGGTTAGAGCGCAGGCAACAGAGTGAGCTTCCGATCAAGTTCAGAGCCGTCAGCGTCGCGGTGACCAGTGCTGCTCCTCGTCGGGTTGCATCCGCGACGCCAGCCGGCCGCTTCGGCACGTCGTGGCCGGGGCACGCCGTGGCGGCCTAGTCATTGTGCCCGCTGATCTTGCGGCCCTGAGCATAGGGGCGGTGCGTTTGATCGGGCGCCCGATCCCTTCGCGGTCGATCAGGACGTCGTCGCCGATGTCCGACGCGCCATCTCCGTTCCTACGCCAAGCGCGGACCTCCGCGACCTTCGCTCCGGTGGACGCCCATCCGAGCCCGAAAACCCTCAGGCCGGAGGGCTGCGTAGCGATTTTTGAACCATCCGGAGGCGTCGCAAAGAGCACCGCAGGCGGAAAAGCGTTGCGAACGGGCGCATGTGACGACAAGTTGGCCATCAGAAACACTCACTTGAGAAAAACCGTAAGAAGAAAATGATTGAGATATACTTTCACGTAGGGCCGCCAAAAACTGGCTCATCGACCATACAGAGATTCTTCAAAGAGACCGCCGATGCAAATACAAAATCTGGCGTCTACTTCCCACCTTCCTTCAAGGGTCTCGGCGGCGTGAATTACAACCTCAGCGTCGATATTGAAAATGACCTCGAGCACCTGAGAGGCGCTCTGGATCACTGCCGGGCGATTGGCGCCAACAAGCTGGTTCTATCGTCCGAATGGGGGGTTTCTCAGCTCTCCGAACTTTCCAAAACTGGCGCAGGCATGATACGCGACCTCCTCGAGAGTTACGGCGCTCATCTTAGAATTGTACTATGCTACCGCAACGGGACCTCGATGCGTTTATCTCAGTACAATCAGATGCTGATTAACAAAAGTGAGAACAATCTTCTTTTCGAAGACTTTGACCGAACCTCTCGCCCCCTGCCCTCTATGGGCGATATAATTAGCCGCATTTCTGATGCAGTTCATATGCTTGATGCCGCCAGCCTGACCGTTGTGATGTTCAACCGCCATTGGGCCAAAACCGTTCTATCCCATTTAGGATTGGGCGGCACTGAATGCATGACGCAAGGCGTCAACAGACGCTTGCCTGATGTATACGTAGAAATTGTGCGCCAATGGAACCTCTCCAAGGAGAGAAAAGAAAAGGGACTACATTTCTTTAACGTCCTAAACCGAGTTGTTGAACGCGAAGGCTTTGAATTCAGCTCCATCGTCAAAAGACGCGCTGCTCGATTTGGCCCCGGATCACCCAAACTTGATGATAAATCTTTTGATCATTTTCGCTTCATCGAGAACCCACCGCTAAGGTATAACGAACTCGAATTTTCCAGCGCCATCTCAAAACTCCGGTCAGCGCTTTCAGAAGATTGACTCCCTCCAGCATAGAGATTGACCCGAGCCTGACGATATCTTCACCCGGGTTTTCCGGGTGATCCCCAGGGCACGCCCTTCGAAAGACCTAATTGAATACTGCGATAAAACAATATTCATTTCCGTTCTTCAAGACGAAGAACGCCACTCTGGATATGATTGGCGCTCCGCAAGGCGCAGCGCTTTGCGACTTAAAGTCGGCTGGAAACTACGAGCTCGGCAGCCCTCTCCCCGTCCGCCCACGATGCCTTGAATCGAGCACGATTTCGCCGAACAGGTGAACTCTGGAGTTGCTGTGCGGCGAAAAATTCCGAAAGACACGCTCTCCATAGTCCGCCGGGTCGACCGCTGCGCTGCGAAGGGCCTCTCGGCGGCCGCGACGGTGCGGCAGATCGGGATATCGCCGCTCACGTTCTAGCGGTGGCGGAGAAAATGGCGGAATGAACCGGAGACAGCTCGCGCGGTTCGTCGGCCACGCCGGCTGCGCTACGATCCGGCTCAATGCCGGTGCAGCTCGGCAGAGAGCGCGGGCGACAGGGACGCAAAAAGCGCGTATGGACACAACGAAACCAGACCGGGACCGTTGAAACGCTCTTGAAGAGCGAAAATGCAACGGTACGAAATCAATAAGTTAAGGGGCAAAAATGCTGTCCTACCAGCACCTGTACCACGCCGGAAACCTCGCCGACGTGCAGAAGCACGCGCTTCTGGCGTGGATGCTTGACTACCTCACCCAGAAGGACAAGCCGCTCAGCTATATCGAGACCCATGCCGGGCGCGGGCTCTACGATCTCTCCGCCGCCGAGGCGATCAAGACCGGCGAGGCGGAACAGGGCATCGGCGCTCTGGCCGCGGCGCTGCCCAAGGCGCACCCCTATGCCCGCGCGCTGGCCGAGATCCGCGCCGAGCACGGGCCGAGCGCCTATCCCGGCTCGCCGCTCATCGCCCGCACCCTGCTGCGCGAGCAAGACCGGCTGCACCTGGCAGAGCTGCACCCGCAGGAGCACGCCGCCCTGCGCAGCGCGCTGCGCGCGCCAAACGTGGGCGTTCACCAGCAGGATGGGTTCGAACTGGCCCAAAGCCTCTGCCCGCCGGAGCCGCGCCGCGGCGTGCTGCTGGTCGATCCTTCCTACGAGGTGAAGCAGGATTACGAGCGCATCCCGAAATTCCTCTCCAAAGTGGCGAAGAAATGGAACGTCGGTATTCTCGCGCTCTGGTACCCGATCCTGACCTCGAACCTGCACGCGCCCATGCTCGCGGCGCTCGAGCGCGACCACCCCGAGGCCCTGCGCCACGAGCTGCGCTTCCCGCCGATCCGCGAGGGCCACCGCATGGTCGGCTCGGGCATGTTCGTGATCAACCCGCCCTGGGGAATGCAAGACGAGGCAAAACGACTCGACCGGCTCTTCCAAGGCGCGAAAAAACGCTGACTGAAATACCGGAACGGGTGTAGCCTGCGCCCCATGCGCTGGCTTGCCCGCCTTTTCTGCCTTGTCTGCGCCGCCCCGGCGCTGGCCTGCGAGGACCCGATCTGCGAGGTCCCGCCGGACAGCCTCAATTTCACTCGGATCATCGACTTCCAGAGCCTGCCCTCTGGCTATGGCGTAGGGCGGGCACTGGCCGGGGTGGTTGACGGCAAGGGCGCAACCTTCGGCGAGCGCTTCCTTGGGCAGATGCTCGAGACCGAGACCGGTCATGATCACCTCGTCGGGCGCCCGCTGCCGCCGCTGACGCTGCTGGCGGGCGAGGACGGCAGCAATCTCGGCACCATCAGTCTTTGGGGCGACAACGTGCTAAAGGGTCACGGGCCGCGCGGTTTCCCGGATGCCGGGGCGGTGGGCGAAGGCGCCATCGCGGTGCTCTTCGACCGCGACCAGCCGGCGCTGGCGCTCGATATCCGCGGCGGCGAGGGCGGGACGGTGACACTGGTCTTCTTCGATCGCGCCGGCGCGCCGATCCACAGTCTCAGCAAGCAGGTCGACCGCGACACCGGCACGCTCACCCTGCTGCGCCGGGGCGCCCTGCCCGACATCGCGGGCTTCACCGTCGAGAACGCCGATCCCGAAGGCTTGGGAATCGACAACCTGCGCTTCGAGTTCCACGAACTGATGGGCGGCCTGCCGCCTCTCCGGGCGGATCGGCGGGGATGAGACGCGCGCTCTCGCCCGGAGAGACGCCGGTGCCCTTGCGGCAGGCACTCGCTCAACCGGAGCGGTCGCGCGCGCCCCTGCCGCGTCACAACCGTTGCCGTGTGGCCCCTCCTGCCCCAGATTGTGGCAGCGCGCCATGAGAGAGGACCGCGATGCATCACCTGCCGACAGCACCGTCCCATCCGGATCATCGGGAGCGGCCAGCTTGGGACGCAACCTGAGATTCTGGCTCGCGTCGCCCTTCGCGGCGCCCTTCGATCCCGGCGACGCCCCGCTGGCGCTCGGGGCGCTGCTGCTGCGCGCGTCGCGCACGGATCACGCCGGCCTCTTCGCCGAACCCGCCACGTTCGAGGCGGTGCTGTCGCTGTGCTACGACCTGACCGCGCGCGAGGCCGCCGAGATGCGCGAGGCCTGCGAGCGGGTCGAGGCGGTGGCGCCCGACTGCGCCAGCTTCGCCGAGATCCTGCAGACCGCCGTCGGTCTCTCCGACCGGCAGCGCTTTGCCCTCAGCCTGCACGAGGTTTTGCGCGCGCTCTGCCCGCCGCAGGATCCGCGCATCGAGACGCTCTCGCGGCTCTTCCTCGGCGCTCATTCCGCAACAAACCCGGCGCCGATGCGGGCGGGCTGACGATTCTCCTGTCGCCGCCCGGGCCGCGCTGGCACAATGGGCGCAACAGGCAGGAGACCCCCATGTTCGAGCGACTGAAATCGTTCTTTCATCACCGCGCAGCGCCAGCCAAGCCGCTGCACGAGCTTGACGCCGCCCATGCCATGGGCGCGCTGCTTGTGAAGGTTGCGATCGCCGATCACACCTATCTTTTCGAGGAGGTCGAACAGATCGACCGCATCCTCGCCGAGGCCTACAACCTCAAGCCGCTGCAGGCCGCCAAGATGCGGGCCGAGTGCGAGCGGCTGGCCTTCGAGATGCCCGGCATCGAGGAAATGGCGGCGCGCATCCGCGACGGCGTCGATTACGAGCACCGCCGCGCCGCGGTCGAGGCGATGTGGAAGCTGGCCGAGATCGACGGCATCAGCGACGCCGACGAGACCGCGCTGGTCGAGCTGATCGAGGATCACCTCGGGCTCGAGCGCGCCGATTCAGAGGAGGCCCGCGCCGCCGCAGTCATCCCCTGACGGCCCTTGCTCACACGGGCGAGAGCGTCTCTTTCCCGAACGGCAAACCGGCGCTATATCCATGCCCATGTTTGCAGATTTCCTCAAGCGGCTCGTCGAGCCCGGCCCTCAATCCCTCCCCGACGCTGATGCGCGGCTGGCGCTGACCGCGCTTCTGGTGCGCGTCGCCCGCGCCGACGAAACCTATGACGAGAGCGAGCGCCAGCGCATCGACCGCATCAACGCGGCGCGCTACGGGCTATCGCCCTTCGAGGCCGCCAAGCTGCGCAGCCAGGGCGAGGCGCTCGAGGCCGAGGCCCCCGACACCGTGCGCTTCACCCGCGCCATCAAGGACGCCGTCGATTACGAGCACCGCATCGGCGTGATCGAGGCGCTGTGGCAGGTGGTGCTGGCCGACGGCGTGCGCGAGGCCGAGGAAGACGCACTGCTTCGGCTGGTCTCGAACCTGCTTGGCATCAACGACCGCGATTCCGCCCTCGCCCGGCAGCGGGTCGAACGCGGAAGCTGATCCGCGCCGCCGCCGCGCAACCCTGATACCCGTTCGCCGGCCCATCTCCTGCGCAAACCGGCGCCTCCAAACGAGGCATTTGCCGATTGACGCGGCGAAAACCGCGCCGTTGGTCGCGTTTTGCGCATTGCAAACCGGCGCTGTTTGCGCCCATCCTCCCCCCTGATCGAAACCGCCGCCAGAGGTCAGGCTTGCCAAATCCAACGCCCGTCATCGAGATCCGCAACCTGCACAAGGCCTATGGCAGCCTCGAGGTCCTCAAGGGCGTGGACGTCACCGCCCATCGCGGCGACGTGGTGTCGCTGATCGGCTCCTCGGGCTCGGGCAAGTCGACGCTTCTGCGCTGCTGCAACCTGCTCGAGGACAGCCAGCAGGGCGAGATCCTGTTCAAGGGCGAGCCGGTGGTCTGGAAGGGCGAGGGTCATCACCGCCGCCCCGCCGATCCCAAACAGGTGCTGCGCATCCGCACCAACCTGTCGATGGTGTTCCAGCAGTTCAATCTCTGGGCCCACATGACGATCCTGCAAAACGTTATGGAGGCCCCCGTCACCGTGCTGGCGCGCGACCGCGCCACCGTCGAGAAAGCCGCCCGCGGCTATCTCGAGAAGGTCGGCATCGGCGACAAGTGCGACGCCTACCCGGCGCAGCTTTCGGGCGGCCAGCAGCAGCGCGCCGCCATCGCCCGCGCGCTCTGCATGGAGCCCGAGGCGCTGCTCTTCGACGAGCCGACCTCGGCGCTCGACCCGGAACTCGAACAGGAGGTGGTCAAGGTCATCAAGGACCTCGCCGCCGAGGGACGCACGATGATCATCGTGACCCATGACATGAAGATGGCCCATGACGTGAGCGATCACGTGGTGTTCCTGCATCAGGGCCTTATCGAGGAACAGGGCCCGCCGGAAACGCTGTTCGGTGCTCCGAAATCCGAGCGCCTGCGCGGGTTCCTCAAATCCACGACCCACGCCTGAGCGGCGGGGTCCAAAAGACCAACCAAGGGAGCAATGAAATGAAGAAAATCCTTCTCGGCACCGCCGCGCTGGCCATGACCGCCTCGATGGCGCTGGCCCAGGACGTCGTGCGCATGGGCACCGAGGGCGCCTACCCTCCGTACAACTTCATCAACGATGCCGGCGAGGTCGACGGCTTCGAGCGCGAGATGGGCGACGAGCTCTGCGCCCGCGCCGAACTGACCTGCGAGTGGGTCACCAACGAGTGGGATTCGATCATCCCCAACCTCGTCTCGGGCAACTACGACACCATCATCGCCGGCATGTCGATCAACGACGAGCGCGACGAGGTGATCGATTTCACCCAGGACTACATCCCGCCGGCGACCTCGTCCTACGTGGCGCTGAGCGAGGACGCGCCGCTTGACGGCGTGGTCGCGGCGCAGACCTCGACCCTGCAGTCGGGCTACATCTCGGAAAGCGGCGCGACGCTGCTCGAGTTCGCCACCGCCGACGAGATCATCTCGGCGCTGCGTAGCGGCGAGGCCGACGCGGTGTTCTTCGACACCGATTACCTCGCGCCGATCGTCGAGGAATCGAGCGGCGAGCTGATGTTCGTGGGCGAGACCGTCACCCTCGGCCGTGGCACCGGCATGGGCATCCGCGAGAGCGACGGCGAGCTGAAGGACAAGTTCGACGCGGCCATCACCTCGATGAAGGAAGACGGCACGCTCAACGAGATGCTGATCAAGTGGTTCGGCGAAGGCACCGACACCTACTGATCGCACCGATCTGACACCGGAGGCGCGGGTCCGCCCGCGTCTCCGCCCCCATCCAGCCCCCGCCCCGCGACGCGCCGTTCCGGCGCCCCTGACCCGGACACGCATGTTTTCCTTCTGTACAGACCCCTCGGTCCTGTCGACCCCGGCGTGGTTTGCCTGCTACCTCACCACCGGCAAGCTGATGCTGTTCTACGCCTCCTTCGGGACGGTGCTGCTGCTGCTCGCGATCACCGCGCCGGTGGCGCTTGGCTTCGGCTTTGCCGGCGCCGCCGCGGCGCGCGCGCGCTTTGCGCCGCTGAGCTGGCTCGGCAAGCTCTACATCGCCATGGTGCGCGGCGTGCCCGACATCGTGTTCTTCCTGTTCTTCGTGATCGCGCTCGACCAGGGCTTCGAGTACCTGCGACACAAGATGAAATGCCCCGACTGGACCGATCCGATCCGGCAGGGCTCGGATTTCATCGTCTGCCCCGCCGCCAAGCTGCCGCTGTCGACCTCGCCGCAGATCTGGCACGAGGTCTACGGCTTCTCGCTGGCGGTGCTGACCTTCTCGATCGTGTTCGGCGCCTTTGCCGCCAACGTGCTCTACGGCGCCATGCGGGCAGTGCCCCATGCCCAGCTCGAGACCGCAGAGGCCTATGGCATGAGCCACCGCCAGACCTTCTGGCGGATCCTGATCCCGCAGATGTGGGTCTATGCGCTGCCCGGCCTGTCGAACCTGTGGATGGTGCTGATCAAGGCCACGCCGCTGCTGTTCCTGCTCGGCGTCGAGGACATCGTCTACTGGGCCCGCGAACTCGGCGGCGCCAAGACCGCGCGCTTCACCGACTACCCCCATCCGGACTGGCGGGTGTGGTTCTTCCTCGGGCTGCTGATCTTCTACCTGCTGTTCACGCGGGTGTCGGAGATCGTGCTCGCGAAGCTGATGACACGTCTGACCCATGGCCAGGCGACCGTGGGCGGCGAAGCGCAGAGGAAGGCGGCGTGATGCGGGTGACGAGCGTAGTTTGGGGGCGCTGCCCCCGTCCGCGCAAGCGCGGACTCCCCCGAGGTATTTTTGAACCAGAGAAGATGCGGAGCGTGTCGCAAGGGGGCCGGGCATGAGCTGCTGGGACGTGGTGGCTGATTACGGGCTGCGCTCGCTGGGGATCGGCGAGCGGCTGTTGCCGCGGGACGATTTCACCGTCTGCAAGCAGGTGGTGCTGATCGGCTCGGGGATGATCTGGAACGTCTATTTCGGGGTCGTGGCGCTGGTCTCGGGGTTCTTTCTTGCCACCGCGCTGGCGGTGGGCAAGGCCTCGAACCGCTGGCTGCCGCGCAAGCTTTCAGAATGGTTCATCTTCGTGTTCCGAGGCTCGCCGCTCTTCATCCAGTTCTTCTTTGCCTATTTCCTGTTCCTGAGCCTGAAATCGGTGGCGCCGGTGTTCTCGCCCTTCACCTCGGCCTGGCTCGGGGCGCTGGTGGTGCTGTTCTTCAACACCGCCGCCTATAGCGGCGAGATCTTTTACGGCGCGCTCCTGTCGGTGCCCAAGGGCGACGTCGAGGCGGCCGACGCCTACGGCTTCTCGGGCTGGCCGCGCTTCCGGCGCATCGTCTGGCCGACCATGCTTCGGCTCGCCTGGCCCGCCTATACCAACGAGGCGATCTTCCTGTTTCACGCCACCACGCTGGTGTTCTTCTCGGGCTTCCCGGCGTTCCAGCAGCGCGGCGACGCGCTCTATTACGCCAACTACTTCGCCGACAAGACCTTCAACCCCTTTGTCGCCTACCCGATCCTCGCCGGCTATTTCATCGTGCTGACGCTGCTGATCATCGCACTGTTCGGCGCGATCAACCGGCGGCTCAACCGGCACCTGCCGCAGGCGCGGCGCTCGAAGGTGAGATACCGCCCCAACCTGCTGCGCTGAGACGCAGGCGAAAAGGCTTGGTCGATCCGCCGCCCCGGTGCAGGATGGGGCTGCGGGCGACGCCCGCAAACGCGCGTCGCTCCGCATCCGGTATCGGAGGAGGGACCCATGCCGACACGCATCACCACCGTCATCGCAATCGCGCTTGCCGCGGAGTTCAGCGCCGAGCCGTCGGCCGCGCAGGAGCAGTCTCGGGTGCAGTTCGAGGCCGGGAGCTCCGGCGCCACGATCAGCGGCACCGTCACCGGGCAGGACTATGTCGACTACCTGCTCGGCGCCTCTAAGGGCCAGACGCTCGAGGCCAGCATCGCGGTGGATGGCACCAATGGCGACGGCACGATCTATTTCAACGTCATGCCGCCCGGCGCCACCTACGAGGCCATCTTTCTCGGCCAGACCGAGGGGCGCGAGGCAAAGATCGTGCTGCCCGAAAGCGGCGATTACACCATCCGGGTCTACCTGATGGGCAACGACGCCGACACGGGCAAGACCGTGGGGTTCCTGCTGCCGGTGGCGATCCGCTGAGCAGCTTTCCGGCGCCTGACCACGCGCGACGCCACGGCGCCGGGATTTTCCTTGCCAGCCCCCCGCGCGGCACGTTATCCAGAATTTGATCAAATTCTACGGTGACCCATGAACGACCCCAAAAGCTGGCTGCGCAAGAACCCGCAGGTCCGCACCATCCGTGTGGCTGCAAGCGACCTCAACGGACAACCACGCGGCAAGCGTGTGCCCGCGCGCTTCGCCGACAAGGTGGTCGAGGACGGCACCCGCTTCCCGCTCTCGGTGCTCAATCTCGACATCTGGGGCGAGGATATCGACGAAAGCCCCCTCGTCTTCGAGACCGGCGACCGCGACGGCGTGCTCTATCCGACCGAGCGCGGCTTTGTGCCGATGCCCTGGCTCGAGGCGCCCACCGCGCTCTTGCCGATCTGGATGTATCGCGAGGATGGCCGGCCCTTCGACGGCGACCCGCGCCACGCGCTCGCGGCGGTGCTCAAGCGCTACCGCAAGCTCGGCCTTACCCCGGTGGTGGCGATCGAGCTCGAGTTCTTCCTGATCGACGACAGCGGCAAGTCGCTGCAGGTGCCGCTCTCGCCGCGCTCGCAGAAGCGCCGCAAGGCGGCGGAGGTGATGTCGATCCGGGCGCTCGACGCCTTCGACATCTTCTTCACCGATCTCTACGACGCCTGCGAGGACATGGACATCCCCGCCGACACGGCGATCTCGGAGGCCGGGCTTGGCCAGTTCGAGCTCAACCTCATGCACCAGCCCGACGCGCTGCGCGCCGCCGACGATGCGTGGTTCTTCAAGATGCTGGTTCGCGGGCTCGCGCGGCGCCACGGCTTTGCCGCCTCGTTCATGGCGAAACCCTACGAGGATTACCCGGGCTCCGGCATGCACGTGCACTTCTCGGTGCTCGACGAGGACGGCAACAACATCTTCGACGATGGCGGCCCCAAGGGCACCGACAAGATGCGCCACGCGGTGGGCGGGCTGATGGAAGCGATGCATGACAGCACGCTGATCTTCGCGCCCCACGGCAACAGCTATGACCGGCTGGTGCCCGAGAACCACGCGCCCTGTGGCATCTCCTGGGCATACGAGAACCGCACCTCGGCGATCCGCATCCCCGGCGGCAGCCCCAAGGGCCGGCGCATTGAGCATCGCGTGGCGGGCGGCGACGTGAACCCCTACCTGCTGCTTGCCACCCTTCTGGGCGCGGCGCTGAACGGCATCGAGGACGGCACCGAGCCGCCCGCGCCGATCACCGGCAACGCCTATGCGCAGGATCTGCCACTGATCCCGGGCAGCTGGGAAAAGGCGATGGACGCCTTCGAGGCGAGCACGGTGATGCCGCGCATCCTGCCCGAGGGGCTGATCCGCAACCTGCTGCTGACCAAGCGCCAGGAGCTGCATTTCATGTCCGAGCTCTCGCCCGCCGAGCAGGTGGAAATCTATCTCGACACCGTCTGAGCCCCTCTTGCCGCCCCCGGGCGGCAGGACTACCCTCCGGCCCACAAACGACATCGGTGCTTCATGAAAATCGGCATTCTGCAACCCGGGCTCGTCCCGGACGTGATCCTCGAGGAAGTCGGGGACTACGACACGCAATTTCACGCCCTGCTCGACGGGCACGGCTTCGCCTTCGAGACTTGGAAGGTGGTCAACGGGGATTTCCCCGAGGGCCCCGAGGATGCCGATGGCTGGCTGATCACCGGCTCGCGCCACGGCGCCTACGAGGATCATCCCTGGATGGCCCCGCTCGAGGAGCTGATCCGGGCGATCCACGCCGCCGGCAAGCCTCTGATCGGGGTCTGTTTCGGGCACCAGATCATCGCGCAGGCGCTTGGCGGCAAGGTCGAGAAATCCGACAAGGGCTGGGTCATCGGGCCGACGCTCTACAAGTATCCCGACAGCACGCGGCTGGTGAACGCCTGGCACCAGGATCAGGTCACCGAGCTGCCGCCCGGGGCCGAGGTGGTGGCCTGGTCGGAGAAATGCCGCAACGCCGCGATCCTCTATCCCGGCCACGCCTACACGGTGCAGCCGCATCCTGAGTTCCGCCGCAACTACGTCGACAGCCTGCTGCAGCACCGCGCCCCGGGCGTGGTGCCCGAAGAGCTGATCGACGATGCGACCGGCAAGCTCGAGATGGCGCTCGACAGCGCCGATATCGGCGCGCAATTCGCGCGGTTCTTCAAGGAGAAGCGGCTATGAGCACCGAGTGGACCGCCAACCTGCCCGAAGCCGCCGCCGCCTATCTCGAGGGCCGCAGACTCGACGAGGTCGAGTGCATCGTCTCCGACCTGCCGGGAATCGCCCGCGGCAAGGCGGTGCCGGCATCGAAATTCGCCCGGCAGGCCTATTTCCACCTGCCCGACTCGATCTTCTTCCAGACCATCACCGGGGAATGGGGGGAGGCCGCCGGCGAGGAAGGCTTCATCGAGCGCGACATGATCCTCAAGCCCGACATGAGCACGGCCAGCGCCGCGCCCTGGACCGGGGACTGGACGCTGCAGATCATCCACGATGCCTATGACCGGCACGGCGATCCGATCGAGTATGCGCCGCGCAACGTGCTGAAGCGCGTGGTGAAGCTCTACGAGGAGCAGGGCTGGGAGCCGATCGTGGCGCCGGAGATGGAGTTCTTCATCGTCGCCCGCAACCTCGACCCGGCCAAGGACATCCAGCCCATGATGGGCCGCTCGGGCCGCCCCGCCGCGGCGCGCCAGGCCTATTCGATGACCGCGGTCGACGAGTTCGGCCCGGTGATCGACGACATCTACGATTTCGCCGAGGCGCAGGGCTTCGAGATCGACGGCATCACCCAGGA
>NZ_JBYNAH010000061.1:0-23325 GCF_059781815.1 Salipiger sp.
TACCGCATCGACCACTACCTCGGCAAAGAGACGGTGCAGAACCTGATGGCGGTGCGCTTCGGCAACATGCTGTTCGAGCCGCTGTGGAACGCGCAATACGTCGATCACATCCAGATCACCGTGGCCGAAACCGTAGGTGTCGGCGGGCGCGGATCTTATTACGACAAGTCCGGCGCCATGCGGGACATGGTGCAGAACCACCTGATGCAGCTGCTCTGTCTGATCGCCATGGAGCCGCCGGCGCGGTTCGAGGCTGACGCAGTGCGCGACGAGAAGCTCAAGGTGATCCGGGCGCTCGATCCCGTCGATCCCGACCAGATCGTGCGCGGGCAGTACACCTCGGACGGCGAGATGCCCTCCTACCGCGAGGACGCCGAGAACCCGGTTTCCAAGACCGAAAGCTTCATCGCGCTCAAGTGCTACGTGTCGAACTGGCGGTGGGCCAACACGCCGTTCTACCTGCGCACCGGCAAGCGTCTGGCGGCGCGAGCCTCGGAGATCGCGGTGGTGTTCAAGGAGACGCCGCACTCGATCTTCGGCATCGACTCGGGGCGCCACCGCAACGTGCTGTCGATCCGCCTGCAGCCCAACGAGGGCATGACGCTGGGCGTGACCATCAAGGAGCCGGGCCCGGGCGGCATGCGTCTCGTCGACGTGCCGCTCGACATGTCCTTCGCCGATGCGCTGGGGCCGGAGGCCGAAGAGGTCACCGATGCCTATGAGCGCCTGATCATGGACGTGATCCGCGGCAACCAGACGCTGTTCATGCGCGGCGACGAGGTCGAGGCGGCCTGGGCCTGGACCGATCCGCTGATCGAGGGCTGGGAGCGCCGCGGCGACTCGCCCAAGCCCTACGATGCCGGTGGCTCGGGACCGGACGACGCCGCCTTCCTCATCAACCGGGACGGGCGCCGTTGGCGCGGGATCAAGGCATGACCTACGAGTTCAAGGAATATCCCGACCGCGAGATGCTGGCGATGGATCTCGCCAACCAGATCGCCGGAGAGCTGCGCGCCGCGCTGAGCCATCAGGACCGCGCCGCGCTGGCGGTCCCGGGCGGGACCTCGCCCGGGCCGGTCTTCGACGCGCTCTGCGCCGCCGATCTCGACTGGGCGCGCGTCGACGTCATGCTGACCGACGAGCGCTGGGTGCCGGAAAGCTCCGAGCGCTCCAACACCCGCCTGCTGCGCCAGCGTCTGCTGACCGACCGCGCCGCGGCGGCGCGCCTGCTGCCGCTCTATGCCGAGGCCGAGACCCCCGAGGAACGGCTCGCTGAGCTGGCCGACACCATCGCGCCAGCGCTGCCGCTGGCGGTGGTGCTTCTGGGCATGGGCGCCGACATGCACACCGCCTCAATCTTTCCCGAGGCCGACAAGCTCGAGGCGGCGCTCTCGGGCGACGCGCCGATCCTGCTGCCGATGCGGGCACCCGGCGCACCCGAGCCGCGCATCACCCTGAGCGCGCCTGTGCTCGACGGCGCGCTGAAGAAGCACATCGTGATCTATGGCGCCGAGAAGCGGGACGTGCTTGAAAAGGCGCGCGGACTGCCGCCTCTCGAGGCGCCGATCAATGCGGTGCTCGACGAAGCCGTCGTACACTGGGCTGAGTGACCTTGGGCCGAATAGAGCAAAGTGAGATTTGACATGTGGGATGATCTGAAGAGCCTCGCCGCCGCGCGCGACGGGATCCGTATTGATGCGCTGTTCGCGCAGGACGCCGGTCGGGCAGAGACGTTCTCGGTCAGCCACGACGGCATGCTGTTCGATTACTCCAAAACCCTGATCGACGACGAGATCCGCGCCGCGCTGATCGCAGTCGCCGAGGGCGCGGGGCTTGCCGAGCGCCGCGAGGCCATGTTCTCCGGCACCAAGATCAACGAGACCGAGGGCCGCGCCGTGCTGCACACCGCCCTGCGCAACCTCGACGGCACCCCGGTCGAGGTCGATGGATCGGACGTGATGCCCGAGGTGCTCGACACCCTGTCGCGCATGGAGGTGCTGGCCGAGGAGATCCGCGGCTCCGAGATCACCGACGTTGTCAATATCGGCATCGGCGGCTCGGACCTCGGCCCCAAGATGGGCTACATCGCGCTGTCGCCTTACGCCGACGGGCCGCGCTGCCATTTCGTCTCGAACGTCGATGGTGCCGACATCGCCGACACGCTCAAGCTCTGCGAACCCCGGACCACGCTGTTCATCATCGCGTCGAAGACCTTCACCACCATCGAGACCATGACCAATGCCAAGACGGCCTGGGCCTGGCTCGAGGAAAAGGGCGTCTCCACCGAGGGCAAGTTCGTGGCGCTGTCGTCGAACAAATCGGCAGCCGCCGAATGGGGCATCCCCGAGTCCCGCGTCTTCGGCTTCGAGGATTGGGTCGGCGGGCGCTATTCCATGTGGGGGCCGATCGGGCTCTCGCTGATGATCGGCGTCGGTCCCGCCAATTTCCGCGCCTTCCTCAAGGGCGGCATGGAGATGGACACGCATTTCCGCACCGCGCCGCTGGAGCAGAACATGCCGGTGATGCTGGCGCTGGTGGGCATGTGGCACAACCAGGTGCTGGGCCACGCGACCCGCGCGGTGCTGCCCTATGACAACCGCCTGAGCCGCCTGCCGGCCTATCTCCAGCAGCTCGAGATGGAGAGCAACGGCAAGGGCGTGAGCATGGATGGCGCGGATCTGGCCTGCAATTCCGGCCCGGTGGTCTGGGGCGAGCCCGGCACCAATGGCCAGCACGCGTTCTACCAGCTCATCCACCAGGGCACCCGGGTGGTGCCCTGCGAGTTCATGGTCGCCGCGCAGGGGCATGAGCCCGAGCTGCAGCACCACCATGCGCTGCTCATCGCCAACTGCCTCGCGCAGTCCGAGGCGCTGATGCGCGGCCGCGACCTCGACGAGGCGCGCGGCAAGGTGGCCGGCAAGTTCGAGGGCGATGAGCTCGAGCGGCAGGCGCGGCACCGGGTATTCCCGGGCAACCGCCCCTCGACCACGCTGGTCTATCCCAAGCTCGATCCCGAGACGCTGGGCCGCATCGTGGCGCTCTACGAGCATCGCGTCTTCGTCGAGGGCGTGATCCTCAACATCAACTCCTTCGACCAGTGGGGCGTGGAGCTTGGCAAGGAGCTGGCCACCGCGCTCGGCCCGATGGTGACCGGCGATCAGGCGGCGGACGGGAAGGACGGTTCGACCCGGCAGCTCCTCGCATTCATTCACAAGAATGCGAGCTAAAGTTCCGTAAAAAACATGTTATTGGCGGATGTTTGCCCGGGTGGAACGACCCGGGCAACTGCGTGTTGTGAGGTCAGACGCCGCGACGGAGCGGCGATTACACACACGGAGGAAACACCATGAACCGCCTTAGCATGACCGTCGCCGCCATCGCGCTTACCGCAGGTACCGCAGGCTGGGCCGACAACCACGGCGCCGAAATGGAGACCGAGAACGCTCAGATGGAGCAGGCCGAAGCCAACATGGAGCAGGCCGGCGAAAACATCGAGCAGGCTGCCGAAAACACCGGCGAAGCCATCGAGAACGGCGCGCAGGAAGCCGGTCAGGAGATCGAGCAGGCCGCAGACGATGCCGGCGAGGCGATCCAGAACGCTGCCAACGAAGCCAACCAGGAGCTTGACCAGGCCGCCGCCGAGACCAACCAGACCATGGACGACATCTTCGGCATGGACGAAGACGGCCTGATCCGCACCCGCGACATCACCGGCGGCGCCGTCTACGCGATCAACGAAGACGCCGCGATGGGCGAAGCCGAGCTCGCCGAAGGCGACGCGGCCATGGAAACCGAGACAGAGACCGAAATGGCCGAAACCGATGCCGACGCCCAGATGAGCGCCGACACCGAGATGGCCTCGAACGGCACCATGGGGTCGTACACCGAGATCGGTGACAACTGGAACAATGTCGGCGAGATCGAAGACATCGTGCTCAATGCCGATGGATCGCTCGAGGGCATCGTCGCCGAGGTGGGTGGCTTCCTCGATATCGGCGACAAGCACGTGCACATCTCGCTCAACGACGTGCAGCTGATGCCGATCGACGACGGCTCCTACGTTCTGGTGACCAACTACACCAAGGAGCAGCTGATGGAGATGCCCGACGTTGATGAATCCTTCATGAACTAAGGCGCGTTTCTCACGCAGTCTTTCGAGGCCGGGGCAGATTGCCCCGGCCTTTTTGCTGGCCTATGGCCTTGCGGCAGAGAAAGCCCCCTGCCGCCCGTGCCTGCCCGCACCGGCGCCCCGCGCGGGCATCCGCACCCTTGCGTTGCAGCGGGCACTGCGCTACAGGCCCTCGGTGGCATTGCGCCACTGATTCAGAAAACCAAGAAACGCCGTGGTTGGCCCGTTCGCTTCGGGGGTCACATCCGGCAATGGAGAAGCGACATGAAACTGAATGAACTTCGCGACAACCCGGGTGCAACCCGGTCCAAAAAGCGCATCGGCCGTGGCCCGGGTTCGGGCAAGGGCAAGATGGGTGGCCGTGGTATCAAGGGTCAGAAATCGCGTTCGGGTGTGGCCATCAATGGCTACGAAGGCGGCCAGATGCCGCTCTACCAGCGTCTGCCCAAGCGCGGCTTCAACAAGCCGAACCGCAAGAGCTACGCTGTCGTCAACCTCGGCCTGATCCAGAAATTCGTCGACGCCGGCAAGCTCGACGCCGCGTCGATCACCGAGGACAGCCTGGTGGCTTCGGGCCTGGTGCGCCGCAAGCTCGACGGCATCCGCGTTCTCGCCAAGGGCGAAGTGACCACCGCTCTGACCATCGAGACCACCGGGGCTTCGAAGTCGGCCGTCGAGGCCGTCGAGAAAGCCGGCGGCGCTCTCAAGGTCACGGCTGCGGCAGCCGCAGAATAAGCGGGTTGTGAGCGGTGAGACAGCCGCTTACATAGGACCCCACGTTTTCCACGAACGCCGCCGGAGCCGGAAAGCGCTTCCGGCGGCGTTCTGCCTTCGAGAGGACCCGCATGGCATCCGCTGTGGAACAAATGGCCGCCAACACCAGTTGGGCGGCGCTTGGGAAGGCCACTGACCTTCGCAACCGCATCCTATTCACCCTCGGCCTTCTGATCGTCTACCGGCTGGGCACCTTCATCCCCGTGCCCGGCATCGACGGCGGCGCGCTCCGCGACTTCATGGAGCAGGCCGGCCAGGGCATCGGCGGCATGGTCTCTATGTTCACCGGCGGCGCGCTGGGACGCATGGGCATCTTCGCTCTGGGCATCATGCCCTACATCTCGGCCTCGATCATCGTGCAGCTCCTCGCGGCCATGGTGCCGGCGCTCGAGCAGCTCAAGAAAGAGGGCGAGCAGGGCCGCAAGAAAATCAACCAGTACACCCGCTACGGCACCGTCGCGCTGGCGCTGTTCCAGGCCTACGGCCTTGCGGTGTCGCTCGAGGCGGGCGATCTCGCCCACGAGGCGGGCTGGTATTTCCGCGCCGCCGTGGTGATCACGCTGGTCGGCGGCACCATGTTCCTGATGTGGCTGGGCGAGCAGATCACCGCCCGCGGCATCGGCAACGGCATCTCGCTGATCATCTTCGTCGGCATCGTGGCCGAGATCCCGGCCGCGCTGGCGCAGTTCTTCGCCTCGGGCCGCTCCGGCGCCATGAGCCCGGCGATCATCGTGGGCGTGATCGTCATGGTCATCGCAGTGATCATGTTCGTGGTGTTCATGGAACGGGCCCTACGCAAGATCACCATCCAGTATCCGCGCCGCCAGGTCGGCATGAAGATGACCGAGGCGCAGCAGTCGCACCTGCCCGTCAAGGTCAACCCGGCGGGCGTCATCCCGGCGATCTTCGCCTCCTCGCTGCTGCTGCTGCCGACCACCATCGCGACCTTCAGCCAGGCCGGCTCGACCGGTCCGGTGATGTCGACGATCCTTGCCTATTTCGGCCCCGGACAGCCGCTCTACCTGCTGTTCTTCGCCGCGATGATCGTGTTCTTCGCGTATTTCTACACCTTCAACGTCTCGTTCAAACCCGATGACGTGGCGGACAACCTGAAGAACCAGAACGGCTTCATTCCGGGCATCCGCCCCGGCAAGCGCACCGCCGAGCATCTCGAATACGTGGTCAACCGCGTGCTCGTGCTGGGCTCGGCCTACCTCGCCGCGGTCTGCCTCTTCCCGGAGGTGCTGCGGTCGCAGTTCGCCATTCCGTTCTATTTCGGCGGGACTTCGGTGCTTATCGTGGTATCCGTCACGATGGACACCATTCAGCAGGTCCAGAGCCACCTGCTGGCACATCAATACGAAGGTCTTATTCAGAAGTCGCAGCTCCGCGGTAAGAGTAAGGCCCGAAAGCGGAGGGGACCTGCACGCCGATGAACATCATTCTTCTTGGACCGCCCGGCGCGGGCAAAGGCACTCAGGCACGCATTCTCGTGGAAGAGCGGGGCATGACCCAGCTCTCCACAGGGGACATGCTGCGTGAGGCCAAGGACAGCGGCACGGAAATGGGCAAGAAGGTCGCCGACGTGATGGCACGCGGCGAGCTTGTGACCGACGAGATCGTCATCGGCCTGATCCGCGAGAAGCTCGAGGCCGACCCCGAGGGCGGCTACATCTTCGACGGCTTCCCGCGCACGCTCAAGCAGGCCGATGCGCTTGGTGAGCTGCTGGCCGAGGAAGGCATGACCCTCGACAAGGTGGTCGAGCTGCGCGTCAACGACGAGGATCTGGTCCAGCGCATCACCGCGCGCTCGACCTGCGGCACCTGTGGCGAGGTCTACAACGACATCACCAAGCCGATCCCGGCAGACGGCAAATGCACCAACTGCGGCGGCACCGAGTTCAAGCGCCGTGCGGACGACAACGAGGAAAGCCTCAAGAAGCGTCTGATGGAGTATTACAAGCAGACCTCGCCGCTGATCGGCTACTACTACGCCAAGGGTCAGCACTGCCGGGTCGATGGCCTGGGCGAGATCGCCGACATCAAGGCGGCGATTGCGGGCAAGCTCGACGGCTGACGCGACAGGCTGACGACCGGAATAGCAAAGGCGGACCTTCGGGTCCGCCTTTGACGTTTCAGGGCCTCTGTCCGCAGCCTTCGCGAGTGCTGCGAGGGGCGCTCCCGGGGGGCGTCAAAGAGCGCAGGCGGCGCTCACAACGCGCCCCTACCCCATCGCGCCCGTCTCGACGAAGCGCTGATGCCAGGACAGCGCCTCGCCCAGCAGGTGCGGGGCGTGTCCCCCGAAGGAGCCGGCCCGCGCCCGCGCAAAATAGTCGCGCAGCGCGTCGCGGTAGTCGGGGTGGGCGCAGCGCGCGATGATCAGCTCGGCGCGCTGCTTCGGCGCCAGCCCGCGCAGGTCCGCCAGCCCCTGCTCGGTAACCAGCACGTGCACATCCTGCGCGATGTGATCGACATGCGAGGCCATCGGGACAATGGCCGAGATCTTGCCGCCTTTCGCGGTCGAGGGGGTCATGAAGATCGACACATAGGCGTTGCGGGCGAAATCCCCCGAGCCGCCGATGCCGTTCTGGATCCGCGAGCCCATGACATGGGTCGAGTTCACGTTGCCGTAGAGATCCGCCTCAATCAGCCCGTTCATCGCGATGCAGCCAAGCCGGCGCACCAGCTCGGGGTGGTTCGAGATCTCCTGCGGGCGCAGGATCAGCTTGTCGCGGAACCGTGCCGCCTCGGCGTTGAAGCGCTCCGCCGCTTCCGGCGAGAGCGAGAACGCCGTGGCCGAGGCCATGCGCAGCTTGCCCGCGTCCAGAAGATCGAGCATGCCGTCCTGGATCACCTCCGTGTAAGCCGTCATGCCGTGATAAGGCGCCTCCATCAGCCCCGAGAGCACCGCGTTGGTGACGTTGCCGACGCCGGATTGCAGCGGCAGGAGGCTCTCGGGCAGCCGCCCCTTCGCCACCTCGTGGGCAAAGAACTCCAGCAGGTGGCCCGCGATGGCCTCGGCCACCGCGTCGGGCTTGGCGAAGGGCAGGTTGCGGTCGGGCGCGTCGGTCTCGACGATGGCGACCACCTTCTCGGGATCGACCAGGAAATGCGGCTGGCCGATGCGGTCATCGGGCTTGACCAGCGGGATCGGCACCCGGTTCGGCGGCAGCGCGGTGCCATAGTAGATATCATGCATGCCGTTCAGCGCATCGCTTTGCCAGCGGTTCAGCTCGAGGATCACCTTGTCGGCGCAGTCGAGCCAGGTCTTGTTGTTGCCGATCGAGGAGGACGGGATCAGCGCGCCCTCGGCGGTGATGCCCGAGATCTCGACCACCGCCACGTCGAGCCGCCCGAGGAACCCCTGCCACGCCATCGGCGCGACTTGGCTCAGATGCATGTCGAAATAGTTCATTTCGCCCGCGTTGATCTTTTCGCGCGCGATGGGGTCGGAATTGTAGGGCAGCCGGAACTCGATTCCGTCGGCCTTGGCCAGCGCCCCGTCAAGCTCGGGCCCGGTCGAGGCGCCGGTCCAGACCTTGACGCGGAACGGATTGCCGGCGGCATGCTCCGCCTCGATCCGCGCGGCCAGCGCCGTGGGCACCGACTTGGGATAGCCCGAACCGGTGAAGCCGCTCATGCCGACGGTCATGCCGTCATGGATCAGCGCGGCGGCGTCCTCGGCGCTCATCAGACGGCTTTGAAAATCGGGATGGGCGATGCGGGACTGTCGGGTCATGGGGGCTCCTCCACTGCGGGCGGCGCGGGCTGGCCGCGCCCCGTTCCGAACGGGAAATCATCTGCACACCAATGTATGCAGCCACTGCTTCCGCCGAAAAGGTAGAGAACGCGCCCGCAGAACGGGCATTCCCAAAACGCATAGCTTAGGCAAAAAGATACGCGCTCAGCGCATGGCTTGGCAATCAGCGGTCGGATCTCGTGACGTCACGTCGCGCGGCCTCGAGCCCGTCCTGAAAGCCCTCCGCATCCCCGTAATCGGTGAATTGCGGATAGCGGTGATGCGGTTGTGCCACCCGGGCGGCGTGCTTGATCGGGCACCAGAAGGCCTCGGTCCGCGAGGCGATCTCGGAGACGTAGGACAGGAGGCCGTTGCAATAGCCGCAATAGACGCAGTTCGCCTTCTGGATGACGTTGAGATAGGCGAGGTGATGGCGGTCGATGCGGATGTGATCGCCCCGCTTCACCCGCGGGATGCCGTAGGCGCGGAAGCAGATCGCCTGATAAAGCGAGACGCAGAGATCGAGCAGCGCGAAGGGCACGATGAGCGCGTAGATCACCGGGGCGGTGAGGATGTGCCACGGGTTGGCGCGTGCGAGGAAGCTGCTCCAGCGCATCCGAAGGGCGCGCTGCTGGCGCAGCCGCCCGGCCTCGAAGCGCACGCGGTTCTTCTCGAGCCGGTATTGGAACGCCTCGCGGCGGCGGCCGATCTCCTCCTCGAGTTCGTCATGCAGCGCGTCGATGCGCGCGAGGATCTGGTCGATGCGGCTGGTCATGCTGGCCTCCCCTGCCCGCGGCGGAGATATGCTAGGGCCAAGCGGCGCGGCGCTCCTTGCGCTCGATCAACGCCCTTGGCCGCGCGATTGGGGCGCATTGGCGCGCAACGGGCCAGACCGTAAGCTCGGCGTCACGATTCCCGCGATGATCAGAAAGACGAGCCCGCCATGACCGCCTCCCCCTGCCCGCCCGTTTCCGATGCCGACTGGCCCGACGAGATCGCCGACCTGCGCGACGGTTTCGCGGGCGCGCTCAACGTTTACCGCACCATGGCGCATCACCCGGCGCTCTTGCGCGCCTGGGCGCCGCTGCGCCAGCACATCGTGCGCGACACGGCGCTGGGGCTCGAGCGCTCCGAGGTGGTGATCCTGCGGGCCGGCTACCGGCTTGGCTCGCCCTATGAATGGGCGCATCACGTCTCGCGCGCGCGGCAGCTCGGCTTCGACGATGCCCGCATCGAAGCGATCGGCGGCACGCCAGAGGGCGAGGACGGGCTCATCGCCCGCGCCGTCGATGCGCTGATCGACAACAAGAAGCTGGCGCCGGAGCAGGAGCGCGAACTTGCCGAAGCCATCGGGCGTCCCGCGGTGATCGACCTGATCGCGACGGTCGGCTTCTATTCCGTGCTGGGCTACCTCCTGATGACCTACGACACCCCGATCGATGACCGCGTGGCCGCCGAGATGGCCGAGGCGCCGCTCGACCTGCCGCCGCGCTGACATCGACAGACAACCTCAGATAGCGAAAATCGAGAGCGAAGAGGGGGCCGCGAGCGCAAACACGTTCCGGCCCCGAAAATTTTTCATACCAGTCGAAATTTTCTGAACACCGATAAGATCATGATAAATTTAGACATTATTCAAATGACCTCTGAGATGCATGTTTCGGGCCGGGGAATCGATCGAAAATCGCCCCTCACGCCACTCCAAGGCATTGAAAAACATAGGATGATTTCTACATCTTGGAGTGACGGCAAGACCAGCAGGAGACGCCAAGCCCGAAGCGTCTCAGGACCCGAAACCCAAGTCTCTTCCAGCCGAAGACCCACAGGCCCAAGGTTGCACCGCCGCTCGCCGGGCATCTTTGTTACGACGGAAAGGACCGCCGATGCTCAACGTCTTCCAACACCTCCGCGCTCAACTCATGGTGGAACACAAGGTCAATACCGCTGCTCCTCAGGGCAAGGGGGCCTCGGATCTCGAAAAGCTGCAACAGAAGCTTGATGCGAAGAAACAGCCCGCCGCGGCCGACGAGCCGGAGGTGGCCTGATCCCCACGGCGTCTCGAGGATACGCCGTACCGGCCAAACGACCACCACTCACGGACCATTGCCGGATGCGGCGTGGTGCGGGCGGCGGGACTCGAACCCGCACGGGCCAGGCCCTAGCGATTTTAAGTCGCTTGTGTCTACCATTCCACCACGCCCGCACGACGCGCCCTGAAGCGTCTAGCGCTCAGGACGACGACTGACAACGCTCTTCCAGAAGAAGACCCGCCAATTTGACGGCGCTGTGCCCCTTCCTCCCAAACCGGCACCAGCGCCTTTCTTTTTTCCCGATTGCGCCCCTCAGCCACTCGCCCCCGGCGGGCGCGCCAGACCGTCTTCCTTGACCGCCTGCATGGCGACATAGGTCGAGGTGGTCGAGACATGCGGCAGGGTCGAGATCTTCTCGGCCAGCACCCGGCGATAGCTGCGCATGTCGGCGGTGCGCACCTTCAGCAGATAATCGAAATTGCCCGCGATCAGATGCACCTGCTCGATCTCGGGGATTGCCGCCACAGCGGCATTGAACGCCTCGAGCGAGGCCTCGCGGGTGTCGAGCATGCGCACCTCGACAAAGGCCACGTGATCGAGCCGCAGCCGGATCGGGTCGAGGATCGCCCGGTAGCCGCGGATCACCCCCAGCTCCTCGAGCCGGCGCAGCCGCGCCTGGGTGGGGCTTTTCGACAGCCCGATGCGGCGGGCGAGCTCGGTGATCGAGATTCGCCCCTCGGCTGCTAAGGTGGTCAGAATCGCGCGGTCGAACCGGTCGTATTCTTCGAAGTCGTCTTGCATTGCGTTTCCCGGAATCTTCGGTCGTTTTGATGCGCGCAAAACATCTCTTAAGGCAAATAGACTTCTCGCGCCACTGTATGCTGGCAAAAATCACCGGAGACGCCGAATGCCCAAGGACATTGCCCCCGATCTGCGCCATCTGATCGACCAGAACACCTATGCCGACGAGGCCGAGACCGTCGCGAAGCTGCGCAAGCAGGCCGCGCTCTCGCCCGCCGACCGCGACGAGATCGCCGACCGCGCCGCCACGCTGGTCACCCAGATCCGCGGCAGCACCAAGCCCGGCATGATGGAGGTCTTCCTCGCCGAGTACGGCCTCTCGACCGACGAGGGCATCGCGCTGATGTGCCTCGCCGAGGCGCTGCTGCGCGTCCCCGATGCCGAGACCATCGACGCGCTGATCGAGGACAAGATTGCACCGTCCGACTGGGGCCGCCACATGGGCCGCTCGACCTCGCCACTGGTCAACGCCTCGACCTGGGCGCTGATGCTCACCGGCAAGGTGCTCGACCCGACCCAGCGCCCCGGTCCCGCCGGCCACCTGCGCAACGCCGTCAAGCGCCTGGGCGAGCCGGTCATCCGCACCGCCGTGGGCCGCGCCATGAAGGAGATGGGCGCGCAGTTCGTGCTGGGCGAGACCATCGAGAAGGCGATGAAGCGCGGCAGCGCCATGGAGGCCAAGGGCTACACCTACAGCTACGACATGCTGGGCGAGGCCGCCCGCACCGAGGACGACGCGCTGCGCTATCTCGAGGCCTATTCCAAGGCCATCGCCGCAATTGCCAAGGCGGCGAAAGCGAAAGACATCCGCGACAATCCCGGCATCTCGGTCAAGCTCTCGGCGCTTTTCGCGCGCTACGAGGAAGGCCAGTTCGACGCGGTGATGGAGGTGCTGGTGCCGCGCCTGCTGCGGCTCTGCGAGGAGGCCAAGGCCGCCGGCATCGGGCTCAACATCGACGCCGAAGAGGCCGACCGCCTGTCGCTCTCGCTTGACGTGATCGGGCGCGCCTTCGCCTCGCCCACGCTTGCCGGCTGGGACGGGTTCGGCGTGGTGGTCCAGGCCTACGGGCTGCGCGCCGCCGAGACCATCGACTGGCTCTACGCGCTGGCCGAGGCGCATGACCGCCGCATCATGGTGCGGCTGGTCAAGGGCGCCTACTGGGACACCGAGATCAAGCGCGCGCAGGTCATGGGGCTCGAGGGCTTCCCGGTCTTCACCGCCAAGACCAACACCGACATCTCCTACATCGCCAATGCCCGCAAACTGCTCGGCATGACCGACCGCATCTACCCGCAATTCGCCACCCACAACGCCCACACCGTCGCCGCGGTGCTGCACATGGCGGGCGACAAGAGCGCCTTCGAGTTCCAGCGCCTGCACGGCATGGGCGAGACGCTGCATTCCTTGGTCAAGAAAGATGCCGGCACCCGTTGCCGGATCTACGCCCCTGTGGGCGCCCATCGCGACCTGCTGGCCTATCTCGTACGCCGTCTGCTCGAGAACGGGGCGAACTCGTCCTTCGTGAACCAGATCGTCGACGAGGAGGTGCCGCCCGCGGTGGTGGCCGCCGATCCGTTCGAGGCGCATGACCTGCGCCCCCTCGCCCGGGGCCCGGAGCTTTTCTACCCCGAGCGCGAGAACTCCAAGGGCTTTGACCTGACCCACCGCCCGACGCTCGCGGCAATCGACGCCGCCCGCGCGCCGTTCCGCGCCGCGCCGTGGCAGGCCGGGCCGATTACGGCGGTCGAGGCGCCTCTGGGGGCGACCGACAAAGTTCCGAACCCGGCCGATCCCTCCGACCACGTGGGCGAGATCACCTGGGCCAGCCCCGAGACCGTCGCCGCCGCCGCCGAGGCCGCGCAGCCGTGGCAGGCCAGCCCGTCCGAGCGCGCCGCCGCGCTACTCAAGGCTGCCGATCTCTACGAGGAGCATTACGGCGAAATCTTCGCCCTGCTGCACCGCGAGGCCGGCAAGACCCAGCTCGACGCCGTGGCCGAGCTGCGCGAGGCGGTCGACTTCCTGCGTTACTACGCCGAGCGCGCCGAGGGGGCGCCTGCGCGCGGCGTCTTTGCCTGCATCTCGCCGTGGAACTTCCCGCTGGCGATCTTCACCGGCCAGATCGCCGCGGCGCTGGCCACCGGCAACGCGGTGCTGGCGAAACCCGCCGAGCAGACGCCGCTGATCGCCTGGCGCGCGGTGCAGCTGCTGCACGGGGCCGGTGTCCCGCGCGAGGCGCTTCAACTGCTGCCCGGCGCCGGTGACGTGGGCGCCGCGCTGACCTCGAACCCGCGTGTTGCGGGCGTGGCCTTCACCGGATCGACCGAGACCGCGCAGATCATCCACCGGTCTATCGCCGAGCATCTCGACCCCGGCACGCCGCTCATTGCCGAGACCGGCGGGCTCAACGCGATGATCGTCGACAGCACCGCGCTCCCTGAACAGGCGGTGCGGGCCATCGTCGAATCGGCCTTCCAGTCCGCCGGCCAGCGCTGCTCGGCGCTGCGCTGCCTCTACGTTCAGGAGGACATCGCGCCGCAGTTCACCGAGATGCTCGAGGGCGCCATGGAGGCGCTGCGCCCCGGCCTGCCGTGGGATCTCTCCACCGATCTCGGCCCGGTGATCGACGCCGAGGCCCATGACGGCATCCACGCCTATGTCGAGGCCGCCCGCGCCGAGGGCCGGCTGATGAAGCAGATCGACGTGCCGCGCGCCGGCCACTTCATCGGCCCGGCGCTGGTCCGGGTCCGCGGGATCGGCGATCTCGAGCGCGAGATCTTCGGCCCGGTGCTGCACCTCGCCACCTTCAAGGCCGACGAGCTCGACAAGGTGATCGACGCGATCAATGCCACCGGCTACGGGCTGACCTTCGGCCTGCAGACCCGGATCGACGACCGGGTGCAGCACGTGACCGAGCGCGTCGAGGCCGGCAACCTCTATGTCAACCGCAACCAGATCGGCGCCATCGTGGGCAGCCAGCCCTTCGGCGGCGAGGGGCTCTCGGGCACCGGCCCTAAGGCCGGCGGGCCGCTCTATTGCGACCGCTTCCGCCACCATGCCGTCAGCGCCACCGCCGGCAGCTGGTCGACCGGCGAGGTGCCCGCGCGTCTGACGGCGGCCATCGACGGCGCCGGGCGCGGCGCGCCGCCGAAGCTCACCGAGCTGCCGGGGCCGACCGGCGAGGCCAACCAGTACACCAGCTTTGCCCGCCCGCCGGTGCTCTGCCTCGGGCCGGGCAGCGACTGCACGGCGGCGCAGGCCGAGGCGGTGCGCAAGCGCGGCGGCGTGGCGGTCACGACGCAGGGCAAGCTGGCGCCCGAGGCGCTGGCGGCGCTCGAGGGCATCTCGGCGGCGATCTGGTGGGGGGGCGAGGCCGAGGCCCGCGCCTATCGCCGCGCGCTGGCCGGGCGGAGCGGACCGATCCTGAGCCTGATCACCGGCCTGCCCGACACCGGCCACGCCCGCGCCGAGCGCCATGTCTGCATCGACACCACGGCCTCGGGCGGCAATGCCGCCCTGCTCGGCGGCAATATGTGACGAGACACGGGCGCGGCCCCCTGCCGCGCCCGTTTCCTTTCGGGACACCTTGACGCGGGCCAGTTCCGCGCCAAGCTACAATCCATGTTTCCAATCCGCGATCACAACCCGTCGGGCCGCACGCCCTATGTCACCTACGGGCTGATCGTGGCGAATATCGTCATCTTCATCAGCTACTGGGGCCTGTTCCAGAACCCGCGCGCACTCAACGCCTTCTTCATCGACTGGGCGCTGATCCCGGCGCTGGTCACCGAGGGCTACGGCTTCACCGGGTTGCTGACCTCGATGTTCCTGCATGGCGGCCTCACCCACCTGGCCGGCAACATGCTGTTCCTGTTCATCTTCGGTGACAATATCGAGGACGCGCTGGGGCATCTGAAATACCTCGGCTTCTACCTCGCCTCGGGCCTGATCGCGGCGCTGGTGCATTACCTCTCGGCGCCGCTCTCGCCGGTGCCCACCGTGGGCGCCTCCGGCGCCATCGCCGGCGTCATGGGGGCGTATCTGCTGATGTTCCCCAAGGCCCGGGTCGACATCCTCGTCATCCTGATCATCATCTTCAAGATCATCCCGGTGCCCGCCTGGATCATGCTCGCGGTCTGGTTCGCGTTGCAGGTCTTCGGCGGCTTCGGCCCCGCCGGAGACGGCTCGGGCGTGGCCTACTGGGCGCATCTCGGCGGCTTCGTCGCCGGCATGGCGCTGATCGCGCCCACCTGGCTGCGCCGCGGCGGCCCGGCCTTCTGGAGCCGCACCCACGGCCACCCGCCCCACCCGGCGGGCCGCTACTCCGACACCACAAGCATCCCGAGGATAGGACGCCGACGATGACCGAGATGACACCCGAGCCGGTGAAAGTGACCTGCCATTGCGGCGCCGTCGAACTGCGCGTGACGCTGGTCGACGGGCTGAACACCGCCCGGCGCTGCGACTGCTCCTTCTGCCGCCGCCGCGGCGCGCCGGCGGTCTCGGCCCCGCTGGACGGCGTCGAGGTGGTGAAAGGCGCCGACACGCTGACGCTCTACCAGTTCGGCACGATGACGGCCCAGCATCATTTCTGCTCGGTCTGCGGCATCTACATGTATCACCGCCGGCGCTCGAACCCGAACCAGTACGGCGTCAACATGGGCGCCATCGAGGGGGTGAACCCGGCCGAGCACGAGCCGATCCTGTGGACCGACGGGGTCAATCATCCCTCGGACCGGTAGCGCCCGGCCGCAGGGTCGGGATGCCTCCGGCGGGAGTATTTTGGGTGTAAAGAAGAGGCTGGCGTCGTGCGGGGCGGCAAGCGGCGCGACTGGGTGCCAGGCGCCATCGCCATGCTGCGCCCGGCCGCAGGCGGGGGACGCCTCCGGCGGGAGTATTTTCGACGTAGAGAAGACAGGGGCGCGGTGAGGCGGCCCGGTGTCAGACCTCGCGGATGATCTTGGCGAAGCTGTCGTAGATCGAATTGTTGGCGCAGAGCAGCGAACCGCTCTCGAGCGGGTCTTGGCCCTCGCGCACGCCATCGACCAGCGCGCCCGCCTCGAGCGCAATGAGATAGCCTGCGGCGATGTCCCAGAGCTTCAGCTCGCGCTCCCAGTAACCGTCGAAGCGGCCGGCGGCGACATAGGCGAGATCCAGCGAGGCGGCGCCCCAGCGGCGCACGCCGGCGCATTCCGGCATGAGCTTGGCGAAGTCCTTCAGCGTGGCCGGCAGGGTGTTCTTGGCAGCAAAGGGGATGCCGGTGGCGAAAATCGCCTCGATCATCCGCGAGCGACCCGACACGCGCAGGCGGCGCGAGTCGTTGAGCCAGGCGCCGCTGCCCTTCTCGGCGTAGAACATCTCGTCCTTGGCCGGGTCGTAGACCACGGCGGAGACGATCTGACCTTTGTGCTCGAGCGCGATCGACACGCCCCAATGCGGCAGGCCGTGCAGGAAGTTGGTGGTGCCGTCGAGCGGATCGACGATCCAGCGCCGCGTCGGGTCGGCGCCATCCTGGGAGCCGCCCTCTTCGGCCAGCCAGCCATAGGTCGGCCGGGCGCCGAGCAGCTCCTCCTTGAGGATCTTCTCCGCCGCGATGTCGGCGCGGCTGACGAAGTCGCCGGCGCCCTTCATCGAGACCTGCAGGTTCTCGACCTCGCGGAAATCCTTGACCAGAGACCGGCCCGCCTTGCGCGCCGCCTTGATCATGATGTTGAGATTTGCACTGCCCTGCATGGTCGGATCCCCGGAAATGGTTCAGGCCGCGCATATACGCGGCCTGTCCGAATTTGCCAAGGGGCGCGGCGTCAGTTGTAGACCACGCCCTTTTCGCCCTCGGGCGCGTAGGCCTTCGGGAGATAGCTCTTCTGTTGCGGCGCGGCGCGACGCGGTGCCGCGGCAGCGCGATATCCGCTGGAGACCGGATTGTAATAGGTGCCCGCGGTCGGCGTGCCGCAGCAGATGACGCCCCCCACGATGACCGGCTGCTTGCCGCCCGGGCAATAGTTCGCCGCCGGATAGGCCTGAATCAGCGGCTGGCGGCTGGGATCGGCTGTGGCATCGCCCTTGTAGGCATCGTCCCAGGCCAGCGCCTGCGACGCGGAAATCGACAGCGCCGTGGCAGCGGCAAGAAAGGTGAAGACGCGCATCTGGTCCCCCATAAACCGGATTGGTGGAAAATATCTCGTCAAATCAGGGTATCAGCGCCTCGGTCCGAGTCAAACATCTTGGCGAAAATGTGGCAATGCACCCCGCAGACCGGGAGGCATCAAGGACAATCGCGCCAAACTCGCCCGATTGTCCCCGATTTAGCATCACTTCTTCATAAGCCGGTCTGCCCGCTTGCGCACCAGCACGGTGCGCAGATCGTGCATCGCGAGAAGCAGCGCATCCGTGACCTCGTCGAGCTGCGCGTCGCTGGCCCTGGACTGGGCCCATTGCGTCGTCATGTTGAGACTGTCGATCGAGCGGTGGATGTCATCCATGTCGCGCATCTCGAGCAGCGCCTGACGTTCGGTCATCCAACGCCGGATCGCGCTCAGGTCGGAATCGCTCAGCACCCGGTCGCCATGCGGCTTGATCTCGCCACGGTTGACGTTGACCACGGCGATCTGGTCCATCTCGATGCGGCGCTGGCGGTTCTCGGTATCGACTCGGAACACCGTCGCCCCGTTGTCGCGGACGCGAAAATAATACTCGGGCAGATCGCCTGACATGTCCCCTCCTCCTTACTCGTAAAATGCTCCGGCCCGACCCGCCGGTCCGCTGCCTCAGCTCAGGCCGGCACAGAACGCCGCGATGCGGTCGCAGGCCTTTTCCAGGTTCTCGTCCGACGTGGCATAGGAAATCCGGAAGTTCGGGCTCAGGCCGAAGGCCGCGCCGAACACCACCGCGACGCCGTTCTCTTCCAGCAGCGCCTTGCTGAAGGCCTCGTCGCTGTCGATCACCGTGCCGCCCTTCGAGGTCTTGCCCAGAAGCCCCGCGATCGAGGGATAGACGTAGAACGCCCCCTCCGGCACCGGGCAGGTGATGCCCTCGATCGCGTTGAGACGCGAGACCACGAGATCGCGGCGGCGCTTGAACGCCGCGCAGCGCAGGGCAAGGTAATCCTGCGGGCCGTTCAGGGCCTCCACCGCCGCCCACTGGCTGATCGAGCAGGGATTGGTGGTCGATTGCGACTGGATCTTGCGCATCGCGGCGATGAGCTCGACCGGGCCGCCGGCATAGCCGATGCGCCAGCCGGTCATGGCATAGGCCTTGGAGACCCCGTTGCAGGTCAGGGTGCGGTCGTAGAGCGCCGGCTCGACCTGCGCGGGGGTGCAGAACTCGAACCCGTCATAGGCGAGATGTTCGTACATGTCGTCGGTCATCACCCAGACATGCGGGTGGCGCATCAGCACGTCCGTGAGCGCCTTCAGCTCGTCGCGGGTATAGCCCGCGCCGGTCGGGTTGGACGGCGAGTTGAACAGGAACCACTTGGTCTTCGGCGTGATCGCCGCTTCGAGCAGCTCGGGCGTGATCTTGTAGCCGAGCTCGGGCTTGCCCTCGATGATCACCGGCGTGCCCTGCCCCAGGAGCACCATGTCAGGATAGCTCACCCAGTAGGGCGCCGGGATGATCACCTCGTCGCCGGGGTTCAGCGTTGCCATGAAGGCATTGTAGAGCACCTGCTTGCCGCCGGTGCTCACGCTGATCTGCGAGGGCTGGTAGTCGAGCCCGTTCTCGCGCTTGAACTTGTCGCAGATCGCCTGCTTCAGCTCGGCGATGCCGTCGGGAGCGGTGTATTTCGTTTTTCCCGCATGGATGGCCGCAATCGCGGCCTCCTTGATGTTGTCCGGCGTGTCAAAATCGGGCTCGCCGGCCCCGAGTCCGATCACGTCCTTGCCCTGTGCCTTGAGCTCGGCGGCAAGCTGGGTCACCGCCACGGTGGGCGAGGGTTTGACGCGGGCGAGGGTGTCGGAGAGGAAAGCCATGGGGCACCGTTTGTATTGAGATCGCGACTGTCATAGGGTGCGCCCCGCACCCGTTCAAGCGGCATCCGCCGCCGAGTCAGCGGCCCCGAGGGCCGGGAGGAGCGCAGAATGAACGACACCACCGACTGGTATGGACCCGACGCCGCCACCTTCGGAGACCGTATCGCCGCCGCCCGCGAGGCCGCCGGCATGGGTCAGGAGAAGCTGGCCCGCCGCCTCGGCGTGAAGCTCAAGACCCTGCAGGGCTGGGAGAACGACCTCTCCGAGCCGCGCGCCAACCGGCTGCAGATGCTGGCCGGGCTGCTCAACGTGTCGATCGTGTGGTTGCTCACCGGCGAGGGCGAAGGCATATCGGGCCCGGAAGAGACCGAGGCAGCCCTGCCCGCCGACGTGAACGACGCGCTGCTGGAAATCCGCGCGCTCAAGACCCAGATCCAGACCGCCGGCGACCGGCTTGGCCGGCTGGAAAAGACCCTGCGCCAGCTTCTCAAGGAGGACGCATGACCGAGACCCCGGAAAACCGCCTGAAAAGGCTGACCATGCGGTCGATGCGCCGTGGCATCAAGGAGATGGACATCATCCTGATGCGCTATGCCGATGCCCGCCTGGCGGGCATGGATGCCGCCCAGCTCGATGCCTACGAGGCGCTGCTCGAAGAGAACGATCAGGATCTCTACCAGTGGGTCTCGGGCCAGCGCCCGGCGCCGGCCACGCTGCAACCGCTGATTGACGATATCTCGCAGGTCGCCTGCAATCCGTGAGGTCGGCACGGTTTTTCATGTCTTTGGCGTGATTTAACCGATTGTTGGTGTTTTTCCCCCAAACCTGCCTGTCACAAGAAACAGGCGGAGACGGTGATGAGCATTCATGCCTCCATGGGGAAAAAGCCGCTCAGCGGCTACATGACCGGCTATCTCGAGACGCTCGCGCTCGTGGAGCGGCTGCACCGGCTCTTGCTTGACGTGATCAAGGATGAGTTCGAGCGCACCGGCGTGCTCGAGATCAACGCGGTGCAGGCGCTGCTGCTCTACAACATCGGCGACAACGAGGTGACGGCGGGCGAGCTGAAATCGCGCGGCTACTACCAGGGCAGCAATGTCAGCTACAATCTCAAGAAGCTGGTCGAGATGGGCTACATGCACCACCAGCGCTGCGAGATCGACCGCCGCTCGGTGCGGGTGCGGCTCACCGCCCGCGGGCGCGAGGTGCGCGACATGGTGCAAACCCTGTTCGAGCGGCATTCCGAGGGGCTCGAGGGGCGCAACGTCATCGATCTCGACGGGCTCGACAAGATCAACACGTCGCTGCGCCGGCTGGAACGGTTCTGGACCGACCAGATCAGGTATACCTACTAGCGCCTGGCGCAGCTTGGCCCGCAGCAAGGGGTGCCAGTCGCGGTTCGATGCGCGATGCGGGCGCCAAGTCAGGCCTGGGCGGACGCCTCCCTCGGCCAAAGCAGCGCGAGCTGAGGCTGCAATCGCATCGCCAGCCCCTCGCAGGCTGTTTCGCCTAGCGCAGTTCCGGCCGGCCGTCGACCTGCCGCTCCAGCCCGCCGATGATCATGTCGTTGAGTTCGCGGAACAGCTTCAGCGTCATCGCCCGGCGGAAATCGCTATAGCCCTGCGCCACCTCGACGAAGGCGCCCGGCCCGTGCGCCACCTCGCCGCGGAAATACTCCACCACCCGCGGGTCCGAGCCCAGCACCGCCAGTCCGTTCACCGTCACGTTGCCGAAGGGAAAGTGGATATAGGCCTGCTGCGGGCGGAAGCCGTCATTGGTGATGCCGTCGCCAGAGACGTCGATCACCCGGCGCTCGCAGATCGGCGCCCGGTCGAGCATCCCCGAGCCATAGCCAAGCGCGTAGCCCATGGCGGTGGGAAAGCGGTTGTGGCTGCGCGGCGCGGCGAGGATCTGGCCGATGGCCTGATCGAGGGTCGGCTGGTCGCCGATCACCGTCCAGTCGAGCACCACGGTCGATTGCCGCCGCCCGCTCCATTCGTAGACGCCAAGCGCCACGCGCCCCTCCCCCTCGAGGATCGAGCGCGAGATGTCGGGATCGGCCAGCGCCGCGGCCAAACCCTCCTTCTGCAGACGGTACTCCTCCTCGTCCACCGAGGAAGAGACATCGAGCGCCAGCAGAAGCGCCAGTCGACAGCCCTCCGCCCCGGCCGCGCCGGTCCAGAGCGTCAGCCCCAGAGCGGCCGCGGCCGCGAGACGAAGGGCCGCCGACCTTACCAATTGCCCGTGTTTTCCATGCTGGCCCAGGGCTCCTGCGGCGCCAGCGCGTCGCCCTCCTGCAGCAGCTCGATCGAGACGTTGTCGGGCGAGCGCACAAAGGCCATGTGGCCGTCGCGTGGGGGGCGGTTGATGGTCACGCCGTTGTCCATTAGCGTCTGACACATCTCGTAGATGTCGGGCACCGTGTAGGCGAGATGGCCGAAATGGCGCGAATCCGAGGGCAGCCCCTCGTCGCCATCCCAGTTGTAGGTCAGCTCGACGTCGGCGGTGCCGTCGGCCTGCTCCGGCGGGCACAGGAAGACCAGCGTGAAGCGGCCCTTCTCGCTCTCGGTCCGGCGGCGCTCGACCAGCCCCAGCAGCTTGTAGAATGCGATGGATTTCTCGAGGTCCTTCACCCGGACCATGGTGTGCAGGTATTTGATCCCCATGGCGCACGCTCCTTCTTTCCAGTTCTTGAGGAGAGAGTAGAGAGCGTGGCGCATATGTCGAGGGCGGAAGCGATCGCGGATCGCGGCGTCGCGCCGCCCATTGGGCCAAAACTTCGCCTCGACCCACTCCATATAGTTTCCATCCCCCGAGCTTTCCGCCATATATGGGGCTTATCGACTCGCAGACCGAAGAAGGGATTCCCCATGCCGCTCAGCCCGGAACAGCAGGCCGAAATCGACGCGCAGCGCAGCGAGACGCAGCCCACCCTGCGCGCCGTCTCTGCCGGCATGGAGGCGCATCTCTACACCGCCAAGCCGGTGCTCGATCACGGTTTTGTCCGGGTCATCGACTACATGGGCGACGACGCGGCGATCTGTCAGGCGGCGCGGGTCTCCTACGGGCGCGGCACCAAGTCGGTCAGCAATGACGAGGGGCTGATCCGCTACCTGATGCGGCACTGGCACTCGACCCCGTTCGAGATGTGCGAGATCAAGCTGCACGTGAAGCTGCCGATCTTCGTGGCGCGGCAATGGATCCGCCACCGCACCGCCAACGTCAACGAATACTCCGCCCGCTACTCGATCCTCGACCGCGAGTTCTACATCCCCGCGCCCGAGCATCTCGCGGCGCAATCGGTGACCAACAACCAGGGCCGCGGCGAAGCGCTCGAGGGCGCCGAGGCCGACCGCGTGCTGCGCTACCTGCGCGACGACGCCACGCGCGCCTTCGACCATTACGAAGAGATGATCTCGACCGAGGACCAGCAAGGCCTCGCGCGCGAGCTGGCGCGGATGAACCTGCCCGCCAACACCTACACCCAGTGGTACTGGAAGGTCGATCTGCACAACCTGCTGCACTTCCTGCGCCTGCGCGCCGACAGCCACGCGCAATACGAGATCCGGGTCTATGCCGAGGCGATCTGCGAGATGGTCGCCGATTGGGTGCCCTTCGCCTACAAGGCCTTCGAGGATTACCGCATGGGCGGCGCGCAGATGTCCTCGACCGCGCTCGACTGCGTGCGCCGGATGCTGAAGGGCGAAGAGGTGACGCAGGAGAGCTCGGGCATGTCCAAGGGCGAGTGGCGCGAGTTCAAGGCGGTGCTCGACGGTGAAGGCTGAGGGCCTTACTCACGGGGCGCCGCCGCGCCATCGCCGGCCCGCGGGGTGGCGATCTGCCTGACGAACCTCTCGATTTATCCCGACCAGGTCCGAAAGACC
>NZ_JBYNAH010000348.1:0-3125 GCF_059781815.1 Salipiger sp.
TCGAGGCCAGCGACCGGGCCGGCGCCGAGGCGCTGATGCAGACCGGCCTCACCGCGCTGCGCGAGGCGGTCTCGTAAACCAGCCGTGTGGCGTGTTCGAAAGGTGTCGCCCGACCGTCAGGTCGGGTCGACGATGCCCATGGCGATCATCCGCAGCGCGATCATCGACGGCACGAAGAAATAGTCGCCGCCGCGGCACTCCACGAAGGTCTTGAGCCGCGTCATCATGTAGGGCGGCTTGCCGCTCTTTGGGTCCGACGGGATCATGTGGCGGGTGTGGTGATCGTGGCGGCCGAGCATCGGGCAGGTGTTGTTGCCCTGATGGAAATCGAGCCCGTACTGGATCCATTGCTGCTGCACGAACTCGAACTGCCGGAACAGATCGACGCCCATCACCATCATGATCACGCCCTGCTCCGAGGCGTCGTCGCGCGGCTCGAAATTCGGCGGGCCGTAGGGCAGGCCGCGGCGCAGCACCCGGCGGCGCTTGTTTAGCGCGTGGGTGGCCTTGGGGTTCTCGAATTGCTTGCCGGTTTCGGGATCGATGCCGAACCGGTTCAGCGGGTCGAGATAATCGCGGGTGTTCATCCGCCGCATATGCGCGCCGCCCGGGCATTTGAAGCCCGCCATGTCGTCGGCATAGCGGAAATCCGAGGCCGCCGGGCTGCGGAGATAGGCGAGGTTTCTTTCCCAGGCGACCGGGGTCGCAAGCATCGCGCCGCTTTCGTCGCGCCAGCCGCCCGTCTTCCCGAAGGCGATCCACTCGTCGTAGCCCGGGACCACCGCCAGCGGCACCCCGTCCGACCAGCGCCCGCACATCTTGGCAAGGATGGTCTCCCTCGCCTCGGGCAGGTCGACGCCCATGGTCTGTGCGTATTGCGCGGCCTCCGCGTCCACCACCTCGTGAAAGCTCGCGACGTTCTCGTGCAGCTTGCGGTAGGCCATGAAGGTGCCGTTCTGCATGAACTCGGGCGGCATCGCGGTGGGCGGCAGCTCTTGGCTCTCGCCGGGATGGCCGAGAATGAACTCGCCGGCTTCGAGAGGCTCCCAGTCGCCGCCCATGCGCTTGCCGCGGCCGATGAGGGCGGTCTTCTCCTTTTCGGGCGGGTACTGGCCCTTGAACACCGGGTCGCCGATGCCGTCGGTGAAGCCGAAATGCTCGCGCGCGGTGGGCAGGGTGAGGCCCTCGAACTCGTCGAACACCGCCGAGGCGGCTTGGTAGGGCTGGTCGCCCGCCTTGCCGTTGGTTTCGATCAGCTCGACACCGCTGCCGGTGAGCGAGCGCAGCCAGGCGGTCTTTTCCTCGAGCGCGGGATGCGGCAGCTTGATCCGGGCGAGCCCTTCCGGGCTCTCGGGATCGGCGCCGTCAAGATCGGGCTGGGCGTTGAGGGTGATGAGGATGTGCACGTCCTCGGCGCCGCCCTTGCCCTCCTTGCGGTTGCCCTGCCAGATCGGATCCCAGTCGCGATCCCAGTTGGGATCGTCATCGGCGGTCTTGGTCGGATCGCGGTCGCCCAGCATCGCGGCGCGGCTGCGCATGCCCGAGATGAACACGTCGGGCATGCCCTGCAGCGTCCGGTCGGGCACCTCGAGCCAATAGAGCCCCATGAAGGTAAAGGCGATGTTGACGGTGCACTCCGGTTTGTCGGCCTCCTCCGGCCAGCGCGCCGAGGTGGTGACCTTCTTGCGCACCGCATCGACGAAGGCGCGCCCGCCTGCCGGGTTGGTAATGCGGAAGAACAGGTAGCGCGCAAAGGGGAAGGAGAAGCGCCCATAGGCGCGGGTGACGTTGCCCTGAATGTCGTGCAGGTTCAGGTGATAGGCCATCGCTCCCCCTCCTTCACAGTCCGGCGCGCGGCTGCGGCGCGCTGTCCGAAATCACGCCCGGCTGCTGCGTCGGGCCCGAGACGTCGCCCGGCGCGTGCCGTGTCAGGAAATCGCCGAAGGCCGCGTGCAGCGCGTCGGGCCTTGCGTGCTGGTTGGTGGCGATGAAATCGGCAAAGGCCTGCTGGGTGTAGAGCGCCTTGAGCACCGTCGGCAGATCGTCATGCTTGGCCGGGGCCAAGGGCTTGGCCCCGTTCGAGAGCGCGAAGCGCACCGAGAGCAGGAAGGCCAGCACGCTCAGCGCCAGCGCCACCAGCGCGAGCCCCAGCGTGTTCATGCCAAGAACGTAAATCAGCCCGAAGATCCGCAGCGCGAGCGCCAGCACGGACACCGCTGCCGGGATGCCCACGGCGGCGATCAGCCCCTTGAGCGGCAGCGTGTTGAAGGCCGGCAGAGAGAGGTAGTAATCGTGGAAGGGCATCGTCGTCTCGACATGGCAGCGCTCGAGATAGGCGCCGAACGCGGCGCCGCTGTCGATGCCGTCGAAGCCGTGGCAACTGTCGAAGATCGCCTTGATCTCTTCGCCCATCGTGTTCCAGAGCGTCTGCGCGTAGGCCAGCCGCACCTTGCGCTGTTCCTCGGCGCTGAGCGTCGCGGGCAGGGGATCGCCCTCCGTTACGATGGCGTCGATATCGGCGGTGAAGACGAGATAGGCCGAACGCAGGCTGTCCACGTGGCCCGGCACGATGGTGTTCACCCCCTTCGCCGTCGCCACCAGCGCGTTCTGCGCAGCGCGCCCGTTATACACCACGTCGTCGAGCACGAACATGCGGGCAAAGTGGTTGCGGGTGTTGCGGGCGAAGGGCGCGGCATACTTGGTCTTCTGCGTCGCCGGGGTCTGGTGCGCCGGGGGCAGGCGGGCGAGCTCGATGCGCACTTTCTGCTTGTAGGAGACATCGTTTTTCGGCCCGCCGCGCTTGATCGGGACAAGGAAGGTCAGGAACAGGTGCCCGGTGTCGAGATCGGCCATGTCACGCCTCCCGCTTGGCGGTGAAGCGGGCCTGCGCCGCCTCGACATAGGCCAGACGGTTCACGTCGGCGCGCTCGGTGTCGAGGCTGGCGACCGGGCCGAAGCCGGGATCGCCGAGATCGGTCTGCACCGCGAAATAGGCGGCCTCGAACGCCTTGGCGAAGGCCTCGGGCGTGCCGTTGCCATGCGCCTCGGCCAGTTCCAGCACCTGGTCATAGACCTTGAGCGCGGACTTGATGTCGCGCTGCGCCGAGCCGGGGGTGGCGTTGTAG